>JABUSX010000193.1 GCA_021442545.1 Eubacterium sp.
CCCAGTTCAAAAAATTCATTCTCCGATCAGCCAGTCGTACAGTTCCTGATACTTCAGTGCCGATGTATGCCATGAATAATCTTTTTCCATCGCACGTTCTGCGATCTTATTCCATTTTCGTTTGGCATCATAGTAAATGCGCTCTGCGTAGCGGATCGTTCCGAGCATCTCGTGAGCATTATAGTTTGTAAAGGAGAAACCCGTGCCTGTTTCTTCATATTCGTTATACGGTTCAACCGTATCCTTCAGTCCTCCGGTCTCACGAACGATCGGCACGGTTCCGTAGCGCAGGCTCATCAGCTGTGAAAGCCCGCAGGGCTCAAACAGTGAAGGCATCAGGAACGCATCGCAGGATCCGTAAATTTTGTGCGAAAGAGCATTATTGTAGAAGATATTCGCACTGACTTTATCTCCGTACTTCCATGCATAATGCCGGAACATGTTTTCATACTTCGGATCACCCGTCCCGAGTACGACCAGCTGGATCGCATCCTGGCAGAGTTCTTCCATCATATAAGCGATCAGGTCGAAGCCCTTCTGATCCGTCAGACGGGACACGACACCGATCATCATGGTTTTCGGATTTTCTTCCAGCCCGAGTTCTTTCTGCAGAGCCACTTTGTTTTTAACCTTTTCGCGGCGGAAATTTTTAACGGAATAGTTACGCTCGAGATATTCATCCGTTTCGGGGTTGTATTCATCGTAGTCGATTCCGTTGACGATTCCCCGCAGATCATGTGACCTTGCACGAAGCAGACCGTCCAGTCCTTCTCCGTAAAACGGCATCTTGATTTCCTCCGCATAGGTCTCGCTGACCGTCGTGATCGCATCCGCAAAAACAAGACCGCCCTTCAGATAATTTGCATCTTTGTTAAATTCCAGCTTATCCGAAGTAAAGTAATACTCGGAAAGACCTGTGATGCTCTTGATTGTCTCAAGATCCCACACACCCTGGAATTTCAGATTATGGATCGTCATGACAGATTTGATGCCGCGGTAAAAATCGCCGCCCTGGAAGCGTTCATGCAGATAAACCGGAATAAGACCGGTCTGCCAGTCATGGCAGTGAATCACGTCCGGTCTGAAATCCACGACCGGCAGGATCGAAAGAACGGCCTTTGAAAAAAAGGCGAACTTTTCAAGGTCCCAGGGCATACCCCCGTATATCTGATCCCCCGAAAAATGTTCTTCATTGTCTATGAAATAAAAGGTGATCCCTTCATATTCCATACGGAAGATCCCGACATACTGGCTGCGCCAGTTCATATCCAGATAAAAATTAGAAACATACTGCATCTGTGAGGAATATTTTTCGGAAATAGCCTTGTATTTGGGAATAACAACCCGGCAGTCGAAATACTCCTTCGGGAAGCACTTGGGAAGAGAGCCGACAACATCAGCCAGACCACCGGTCTTGATAAACGGAACACACTCGGAAGCGGCAAACAAAATCTTTTTCATGATGATATCCTCTTATCTGTGTTACTCATATTTTCACCATAGTATGAAGGAAAATTTCATAAGCTGTCAAGCTATTTTGTTCAGATTTTCTTAATTCGGATCCGGAGTAAACGGGTCTTTCGAAATTTCAATCCATTTCATGCAGAGCCTTCTTTAATTCCAGCATTCGATCCCTCAATTCGGCTGCCGTTTCAAAGTTCAGATCCAAAGCGGCCGCCTTCATCTGTTTTTCCACCTTTCCGATCAGGCTTTCCAGTTCACCGCGGTTCATGGATTCCGGATCTTTTTCAAACTGCTCTTCCTTTTCAGCAACTTCCCGCGAAATACGGATCAGATCCCGTACGGCCTTTTTAATTGTTTTCGGTGTGATCTGATGCTCCCGGTTATATGCTTCCTGTTTTTCTCTGCGCCGGTTTGTTTCCTCAATGGCATTTTTCATGGAATCGGTCATCGTATCCGCATACATGATCACGTGTCCTTCCGCATTACGTGCCGCCCTTCCGATCGTCTGGATCAGCGAAACCTCGGAACGAAGGAAGCCTTCCTTATCCGCATCCAGGATTGCGACCAGTGAAATCTCCGGAATGTCCAGTCCTTCCCGGAGCAGGTTAATTCCGATCAGGACATCAAATACATCCAGACGCATATCCCGTATGATTCTCGCCCGATCCAGCGCATCGATATCGGAATGCATATATTCCACACGGATCCCTTCTTCTTTCATATATTTCGTAAGGTCTTCCGCCATGCGTTTGGTCAATGTAGTGACAAGTACCTTGCTGCCCCGCCCGGTTTCCTTCCGGATCTCTCCGATCAGGTCATCGATCTGCCCCTTTGCCTTTCTTACTTCGACCTGCGGATCCAGAAGGCCCGTCGGGCGAATGATCTGTTCGGCACGCAGAAGCTCATGTTCCGCCTCATAGTCTCCGGGCGTTGCCGAAACAAAGAGAATCTGATCGATCTTCTCCTCAAATTCCCCAAATGAAAGGGGCCGGTTATCCAGAGCAGACGGAAGACGGAACCCGTAATCCACCAGAGTCGTCTTGCGGGAACGGTCTCCTGCATGCATGGCACCGATCTGCGGAATTGTCTTATGGGATTCATCGATGATAATCAGAAAGTCTTCCGGGAAGAAATCCATCAGGGTATACGGAGGATGTCCGGGTTTCAGCCCCGACAGATAGCGGGAATAGTTTTCAATCCCGGAACAGATGCCTGTTTCCCGCAGCATTTCCACATCAAAGGCGGTCCTTTCTTCTATCCTCTGCGCTTCGAGGAGTTTTCCTTCTCCTTTAAAAAATCCGATCCTTTCTTCCAGCTCCTTTTCGATTGCATCCGCTGCCGTACGGATCGTTTCGGCAGGCACCACATAATGCGAAGCCGGATCGATATGCGCAAAACGCAGGTCTGCCTTTGATTTGCCCGTCAGCAGATCAAAGGCCGTAATCCGGTCGATCTCATCCCCGAAAAATTCAACACGGATGCCTTCTTCGCTGCGTTCGGCCGGAACGATTTCAATAACGTCTCCGCGCACGCGGAAGGTTCCCCTGTGAAAATCGATCTCGTTGCGTTCATACTGTATATTGATCAGATCACGTATAACCTCATCCCTGTCCTTCTGCATACCGGGACGAAGAGGAATGATCATCTCTTCGTAGTCCTTCGGACTTCCCAGACCATAGATACACGATACGCTCGAAACAACGATCACATCCCTTCTCTCGATCAGAGACGAAGTTGCCGAAAGGCGCAGCTTATCGATTTCTTCATTCCGGGAGGAATCTTTGGCAATATAGGTATCCGATGAAGGCACATAAGCCTCCGGCTGATAGTAATCGTAATAACTCACAAAATATTCCACGGCATTTTCCGGGAAGAATTCCCGGAACTCTGAATACAGCTGAGCCGCCAATGTTTTATTATGCGCGATCACCAGGGTTGGTTTCTTCAGTTCACGTATGACATTTGCCATCGTAAATGTCTTGCCCGATCCGGTAGAGCCGAGCAAAGTCTGGCACTGGTTTCCCTCACGAAAACCATTTACCAGTTCCCGGATCGCCTGAGGCTGATCTCCTGTCGGTTCAAATTCAGAATGCAGAACAAAATCCATAATGCGTTTACAACTTTCCTTTCAGCAGTTCAAGTGCTTTCTCAAGCTGCACATCTGTTGTATCCTTTTCCGTAAACTCCACGACCACATCCGGCGTAATCCCGACGCCGTCAATACTTTCATGGTTCGGCGTATAATAGGATGTTGTGGTAAGCTTAACCGCACTTCCGTCGGACAGGTTATACGTCTTCTGCTCAACACCTTTTCCGTAAGTCTGTTCACCGACTATCGTTGCGATACCGTAATCCCGGATCGCTCCTGTCAGAATCTCAGAGGCACTTGCCGTATACCGGTTCACCAGAACGACCAGAGGTATGTCAATCGGCGTTTCCCCGCTGCTGTCCTGGTGGGTTTCCGCCTTATCTCTTTCCTTCTCATAGACGATCACACCTTTCGGCAGAATCTGATTTCCCGTATCCACACAGGCCGTGACCAGACCGCCCAGATTATTGCGGAGATCCAGGATCATTGCCTGCATACCTTCTTCCTGCAGGGCCGCATAGGCCTCAGCAAACTGAGAGGAAGTGAGATCGTTAAACGTACTTATGCAGATATAACCGATCTGATCACTCAGCATAATGCCTGCAGCCGCAACCGTTTCGATCTCTGCTTTTACCATTGAGAGTTCAAAAGGCTTTTCCTCCCCTTCCCGAAGAATTGTCAGCGTCACGCTGTCCCCGGACTCCTGAACCGCCGCGGAAACTTCCGTACCGTCGAGCCCTGTCATGTCGGCTCCGTTTACAGCCAGAATGCGGTCTCCTTCTTCCACGCCGGCCTCTGCAGCCGGTGAATCTTCGATCACGGAAACGACCATCGGATCTCCGGATTCCGGATCCTGTGCGACCGTTATACCGATCCCCTTCGTCAGACCGGCATGTTTCCTCTTCATATCTTCATAATCCTGTTCCGTATAATACGCAGCATATTTATCTCCCAGCCCAGACACCAGCCCGGCGATCATGGCATCTGTCTGCCCGCTTTCGTCTATCTCTTCGATATATTTCTTACGGAGGATGTTCTCTGTTTCGGAAACCTTCTTCATGGCTTCCAGAGATGCCGGATTCGTGATCGATCTGCGGACGGGAAGGGTATACCATATCGAAAATACCAGAAAACCGATGGCCGCGGTACAGGCCACCCCGATCAGAAAAGAAGCTGTTGAAAATCTGCCTTTTTCCGGTTTAAAACGTTTATTATCTTCCGGCATGATCTTTCCTTTCTGTTTTTATGAAAAAAGCCCGCACCATTCCGGAAGCGGGCTTATTGTATGCTGCAGCATAAAACGATTTCTGATCTTCTTTATCACAGGCCGTCCGCGGCAGAAAACAAACCGGCTGCCTGACTTCCCTGCGAAGAGATCATCAGACTTTCAGATGTTTCCGAATCGCACTGATCGTACCGATAAGTGCGATACCCACGCTCAGGATCAGACTGATCGGAAGCAGGTAGGTAAAGACTGTGTTGACCGGAAGCAGACCGTTCATGAAGTTCTCCAGAACGCTGAAGCGGCTCAGGATATGATCAACGGCGCTGTTATACAGGAAGTAGATAATGACAAGCGGAATAGCCGCACCGATCAGGCCGATCAGAATACCTTCCAGTATAAACGGAAGCCGCACAAAGGCATTCGTGGCTCCCATCAGCTTCATGATCGCGATCTCCTCCCGCCGGACATTGATACCTACGGCTATGGTATTACTGATCAGGAAGGCTGAAACAGCAAGCAGAATCAGAATGATTACGATCGATACACCTGCAATCAGCTTATTGATCGTTGACAGGGTCGATGAAGCCTGCTGGCTCTGGTTAACCTGCCGCACTCCGGGCATAGCCTTGATGTACTCAACGAGTTCATCCTGATACTCGATCTTCGTAGGATAGACTTCATAGTGTGCGGAATTAGCAAGCGGATTGTCGTTGTTATCCTTCCAGCCTTCTGCCGCCTTTTCATTTCCTTTGAAGTATTTTTCGGAGAAAGAATCCCAGGCCTCATCCGCCGAAACATAGCGGACATCCTTAACCATGTCTGTCTGATTCAGAATCGTCGAACCGATCGTATCAATTGTCGACTGATCCATTCCCTCTTCAAAGAAAACCGTAATTCCGACATTCCGTTCCACATTTCTGAGAACATAACTGAAGTTCAGAACAACGGAAAAAAACAATCCGAAAATAAAGATACAGGCGGCCATCGTTGCAATGGAAGCGAACGAGAACATTTTGTTCCGGGTAATGTTTTTAAACCCCTGGCCTGTATTATAAATAATACTGCTAATCTTCAACGTAAACACCTTCTTTTTCGTCGCTTACTATGACGCCTTTCCGAAGACGTATGACCCGCTTTCTCATCGTGTTGACGATCTCACGGTTATGCGTCACTACAAGCACGGTTGTTCCGCGCATATTGATCTCTTCCAGAAGATGCATGATCTCTTCCGAATTCTTGGGATCCAGGTTTCCGGTCGGTTCATCCGCAAGAAGGATGGCCGGACGGTTTACGATCGCACGTGCCAGCGCAACCCTCTGCTGTTCTCCTCCGGAAAGCTCTTTCGGATATGAACGATATTTATCAGCCAGCCCGACCAGAGTCAGGACCTCGGGAACCCGTTTTTTTATAAAGCGGTTCGATTTTTCAATAACGCGCTGTGCAAAGGCAATATTGTCATACACATTCCGATCCTTCAGAAGGCGGAAATCCTGGAAAACAACGCCGATCCCGCGCCTGTATTTCGCAATGCGCCCTCCATGCAGCTTGTCCAGATTTTTCCCGTTTACCATAATCTGTCCGGAAGTCGGATTCAGTTCTTTCAAAAGCAGTTCCACAAGTGTTGTCTTGCCGGATCCGCTGTCGCCGACAACAAAGACAAACTCGCCTCCATCGATCTGCAGAGAAAGATGATCGATCGCAGGATGCGTTCCGTGCTCATAGACTTTCGTCACGTCATGCAGCGTGATCATGCTCACATCTCTCGCATTTTTTTGTTCCATACGCTGTGCTCCTTAGTATTCCAATGTTTCCATATACTTCATATACTTTACGACCATCAAAGCAATCTTAAAGGTGATCGCATCTTCGAAGACCCGCAGATCCAGACCGGTGCTCTTCTGCAGCTTATCCAGTCTGTAGACCAGTGTATTTCTGTGAATGTACAGCTGCCTGGATGTTTCGGAAACATTCAGATTGTTTTCAAAGAATTTATTGATCGTCGTCAGTGTTTCTTCATCAAAATCATCCGGTGATTTTTTGGAGAAGATTTCCCGGATAAACATCTTGCATAACGGTATCGGAAGCTGATAGATCAGACGGCCGATGCCCAGAGAACTGTATGCAATGACCGAACGCCCGTCAAAAAAGATCTTCCCGACATCCATGGCCATTCTCGCCTCTTTATAGGAACGGGACACATCTTTGATCTCTTTCACGATCGTTCCGTACGCAATGTGGGTCTGTTCATCCGCTTCAAGCCCTACTGATCTGAGAATAGACTCCGCAAAAGCATCTGCCTCTGCATAGTTTTCGGGAGATACCAGTTCACGCACAATGATAATGCTTTTTTCATCGATCGTTGTGATAAAATCCCCCTGACGGGCATCCAGCTGACTCTTCAGATTTTCAACCGTGGCAAGCTCATGCTCGGGCGGTGTTTCAAGAATGTAGACCACTCTGGGGGCATCTGCATCGATACGAAGGCGCCGCGCACGATTGTAAATATCGACAAGCAGAAGATTGTCCAGAAGAAGGTTTTTGATAAAATGATCCTTGTCAAACCGTTCCTTATAGGCAATCAGCAGTCCCTGAATCTGGAAAGCTGTCATGCTGCCGATCGTCTGATCGTTGCTTCCTATCGACAAAAGGATATATTCCAGGCGGTTCTCGTCATGAATTTTGAAAAACTGAATATTTCCGATCGTCTGCGTGTCAGCCGGAGATTCCGCAAATCTCACCAGATCCTCCCGGTCTGCCGAAAGATCCGGTCCGGTCACGATCAGCGTATTTCCATCAGCCGAATACAAGCCAAAATCGATACCTGTCAGTTTCTTTACTCCATCTAATGTGTTCTGAAGTATCTGGTTCGAAATCATAAAACCCTTCTTTCTGCCGTATCCGGGCAAGTAACAACAGTATTTTAATACAATCTGTATAAAAATGGAAGAGGAAATTAAAAAAATCGTAATATTTGATTCATTTAACGTTCAAATAACAAATCTCCGTAGGAAGGCATAGGCCAATGTTTCTTTTCTACGATCATTTCCAGATCATCGACAGGCCTGCGCAGCTGCTGCATCAGAGGACAGATCTCGTCATGATAAAAGACGGCAAGCTCTTTTCCGTACTGTATGCCGGCAGCCTTCTTATCTGCCGCAGCGAGCGCATCAAGTGCATCCTGTGTTTCATCCAGAAGCATCGTAACTTTTTCAACGAGCCGCATCACGGTCCTGGAGCTGCCTGTTCCCGCGGCATTGATCGCAGCAGCGGCACCGGCAATCTCTCCCGCATAGGCAGCTACTGAAGGTATGATCTGCTTTCTTGTGATATTGATCATGGCCTTGACTTCAATATTCATTGTTTTGGCATAGATATCATATTTAACCTTTGCACGGGCTTCCAGTTCCGTACGGGAAAGAATTCCCAGCTTTTCAAACATATCAACGGTTTCCGGCCTTGTCAGCTCCGGAATCGCCTCCGTCATGCAGGTCAGATTGGGAAGGCCGCGTTTCTCCGCTTCCATGGTCCAGGACTCATCGTAGCCGTTTCCGTTGAAGAGAATACGCTGATGTTCCCGGAAATTCCGGATAATCAGTTTTCGGACTTCTCTGTCAACATCTTCTGCGTTTTCAAGAATGTCACAGGCTTCGGAAAAAGCCTCTGCAGAAATGGCATTCAGAACCACATTGGCTTCTGCGATGGAATCCCTGGAACCGACCATACGAAATTCAAACTTATTACCCGTAAATGCGATCGGAGAGGTTCTGTTTCTGTCTGTTGCGTCCTTATGGAGCTCCGGAAGTGTTGCGACACCCATCTGAAGGACTTCTCCTTCAAGGCTGCTGGTTGCAGTTCCCTTTTTTACGATCTGTTCCACGACATCCGTAAGCTGTTCCCCAAGGAAAATCGAAATAATTGCCGGAGGTGCTTCCTGAAGTCCGAGACGAAGGTCGTTTCCGGGATTACACGCACTCTCCCGCAGCAGACCCGCATGCACATCGATTGCCTTGACAAGACAGGACAGTATCAGAAGAAACTGCACGTTGCCGTGCGGTGTCCGCCCCGGCTCCAGAAGGTTCAGACCGTCATCGGTCTGAAGTGACCAGTTGTTATGTTTGCCGGATCCGTTCACACCGTCAAACGGTTTTTCATGAAGCAGGCATTTCAGATCATGCCGGTGCGCGACCCTCTTTAAGGTCTGCATAACCAGCTGATTTGCATCTGTTGCCACATTGGCCTCACTGTAAATGCATACCAGTTCATGCTGAGCCGGCGCCACCTCGTTGTGCTGCGTCTTGGCTGTAACGCCCATCTTCCAGAGTTCTTCATTGACTTCTTTCATGAAGGCTGCAACCCGGTCACTGATCGCTCCGAAGTAATGGTCATCCATCTCCTGGCCCTTTGCAGGCATGGATCCGAACAAGGTTCTTCCGGTATAGACCATGTCTTTTCTCAGACGGAATTTATTGCGGTCCACAAGGAAGTATTCCTGCTCCGCTCCGACACTCGGAACAACCTTTCGGGATGTCGTATTCCCAAGGAGCCGAAGAAGACGTATTGCCTGTTTATTGATCACTTCCATGGAACGAAGCAGAGGGGTTTTTCTGTCCAGCGCTTCACCGCTGTAGGAACAGAATGCTGTCGGAATACAGAGAACGGCACCGCCGGCATCCTCACGGATAAAGGCAGGAGATGTACAATCCCATACCGTATATCCCCGGGCCTCAAAAGTTGCCCGCAGGTCACCGCTCGGGAAAGAAGAGGCATCCGGCTCACCCTTGATCAGTTCTTTTCCCGAAAAGCTGAATAAAGTTTTTCCGCTCGGAAGGGGCGAGGTGATAAAGGCATCATGCTTTTCGGCCGTAGTACCTGTCAGAGGCTGGAACCAGTGCGTATAATGGGTCGCACCCTTCTCAATAGCCCATTCCTTCATTTCATGAGCAACCACATCTGCAGTGATCAGATCCAGATCACTGCCCTCTTCAATTGTTTTCCTCAGACGTGCATAGACCTTTTTAGGAAGGCGCTCCTGCATGACCCCGTCATTAAAAACATTTACACCAAACAGCTTCGCCGGATTTTGTTTTTCTTCCATCTTACAGATACCTTCTTTCCAATCTGTTGGACTATCCTGGAGTTTACCCGATAATATCGTTTATATTCACAAAAAAATCTAGCTAATTTGTCGATATTATATACTATACAGGGCAAAAATGACAATAAAAAGACAATAAATTACGCACATATGTCAGGATAATTTTCCTGCTCAATACTATAGTGAGCTTCTGAACATCTGTCCCGTAAAAAAACGGATCAGAGCTGAGATACTCCAATCCG
>JABUSX010000129.1 GCA_021442545.1 Eubacterium sp.
TCTTTATTCATATCTTATCAATAGGTTTAAAAGCAAAAAGAAAACCCGCCGAAGCAGGTTTCCGATACAATCCATTATTCTGTTTCAGAAGATGACCCGAGCAAATCCTCCAGAGAGACACTATCCAGATAATCGCAGATCAAAGTGTCCAGCTTCTCCCACAGAGGAAGCGTTTTGCATTCCGCTGCCCGGGCACAATGGTTGGAATCGCCTTCCAGACAGGACACAGGCGCCAGCGATCCTTCCGACAGCCGCAGAATTTCGCCGACGGAATAGTCCTTCGGTTCCCGGTTCAGACGGTACCCGCCGCCCTTTCCGCGGAGTCCGTCTATGATGCCCGCTTTGGACAGCACCACAAGGATGCTTTCAAGATATTTTTCTGAAATCTGCTGCTTCTGTGCGATCGTAATCAGCGGAACAATTTCGTTTCTTTCGTGACCGGCTAATTCAAGCATAACCCGCAGAGCATATCTGCCTTTCGTGGAAATCAGCATTCCCTTTCCTCACTTTCATAAACCTATTATATCACAGGGTTTATAAAAAGACAACAAAATCCCTGCACCGCGCATTACACATACTCATGGGATTCACCGTTTTGGAAATTCCTTTGCACGTATTTGAAAATATCAAATCTTTCCGCAGCCGAAATTTGAAAATCGTTAAAAAATCACGCATCAATACGAAAGACTCTTGAAATACGCTCCGGACGTTTCAGAACTCCGGAAATTCCGCTGTGATACGCAGATATTTTTATTTTTTCATTACAGACTCTGTAAACCGGCTAAGTCCCCGAAAAATCCGGGATAGGATATGGCCGTACAGGAGGCATCCGAAAGAATGACATCCCCCTCTGCGATTAGTGAGGCCACAGCAAATGACATCGCGATCCGATGATCGTTCTGCGTATCGATGAGGGCTCCGTGAAGGGGTTTTCCTCCGTGAATGATCATCCCGTCATCTGTGGCTTCAACATCCGCTCCCATAGCCTTCAGTCCCCTGGTGATCAGATCGATCCTGTCTGATTCCTTGACCTTTAATTCTGCAGCATCTCTTATCACCGTTGTGCCTTCTGCAGCAGCAGCGGCAACAGCCAGAACCGGGATCTCATCGATCAGAGCGGGAATGATCTCCCCTCCGATCTCTGTTCCGTGCAGACAGGCAGCCCGCACAACAAGATCGGCCGCCGGCTCCGCCCCGCAGCGCACGTTTTCCACAGCTATATCCGCTCCCATGTCCTGAAGGATCTGCAGAATGCCGCTTCTCGTCGGATTGATCCCGACATTTCTGAGAACGATTTCCGATCCCTCAACAACAGAGGCTGCTGTCAGAAAATACGCTGCAGATGAGATATCTCCGGGAACATCAATCATAATCCCCGTCAGATCCGGATCCGGCCTGATACTGATCCGGCAATCATTCTGCACGTCGGGAGATCGATCGGTCTTATCCGCTTCCGGGAAGATCGTGTTCTGTTCCGTATCCGGTCTGAAAACAGAAATGCCGTCCGCATCGGAAAAGCCCTCCTGTACCGTCAGATCGGCACCGAACGCACGCAGCATCCTTTCTGTATGATCCCGTGACAGCGGATATTCGATCAGCGACGTATCATTCTCTGCATAAAGACCTGCCAGAAGCACACAGGATTTTACCTGTGCAGAAGCAACAGGAGAACGGTATGTAATTCCCTGAAGAGGTCCGCCGGTTATTGAAAGCGGTGCACAGCCTGAATTTTCAAAGCTGCTGATCTTTGCTCCCATTTCGGCAAGCGGCTTCATGATACGCTTCATGGGACGTCTGCATAAAGAATCATCTCCGGAGAGAACAGATGAAAAACTCTGTCCCGCCAGGATGCCGGAAATCAAACGCATTGTCGTTCCGGAATTCCCGCAGTCCAGTATATCTTCCGGCGCAGAAAGACCATGCAGGCCCTTTCCTCTGACAAGGACCATATCTCCTTCCGTTTCGATGGCAATGCCCATTTTCCGGAAACACCGGATCGTGGAAAGGCAGTCCTCTCCGTTCAGAAAATTCCGGATTTCGGTCGTTCCCCGGGAGATGCTGCCGAACATAACAGCTCTGTGAGAAATTGATTTATCACCCGGAACAGAGATTTCCCCTCGCAGCGGAACCCCGGGTCTGACTTTACATTTATCATTCATTACGATTTTACCTGTACAAAGCAAAATACCATTTCCCCTCCGGAATACAGGAATGAAAACTCCGGTACAAATTAAGATGCGATGCTTCCGCCGGTATAAAGGTTATAGTATCGTCCTTTTTCCTGCATTAACGTTTCATGACTGCCGCGTTCTATGATTCTTCCCTTTTCCATAACCATGATACAGTCACTGTTCCGGATCGTGGAGAGACGGTGGGCGATCACAAAGGTCGTCCTTCCTTCCATAAGCTTGTCCATACCGGCCTGTACGATCCGTTCGGTACGGGTATCGATCGAGCTGGTAGCTTCGTCCAGAATCAGCACCGGGGGATCTGCAATCGCAGCCCGCGCAATGGAAAGCAGCTGTCTCTGTCCCTGCGAAAGATTTCCTCCGTCTCCGCTCAGAATCGTGTTATATCCATTCGGCAGATGCCGGATGAAACTGTCTGCGTTTGCCAGGCGGGCTGCGGCTTTCACCTCTTCGTCCGTTGCATCCAGACGTCCGTAACGGATATTATCCATGACCGTTCCGGTAAACAGATGGGTCTCCTGAAGAACAATTCCCAGGGATCGGCGCAGATCCGGTTTATGGATATCACTGATCTTGATTCCGTCGTAATAGATCTTACCGTCTTTTATCTCATAAAAACGGTTCAGCAGGTTCGTGATCGTTGTCTTTCCTGCTCCCGTCGAACCAACCAGAGCGATCTTCTGACCGGGCTTTGCAAAAAGAGAGATATCATAAAGGATCTGCTGATCGGTTTTGTACTCAAAATCCACATGTTCAAAAACAACACTCCCCTTCAGAGGAACATAAGGATCTCTCTGACCCACTTTATCTGCGGGAAGCTTCCACGCCCAGGTCCCGGTATGTTCTTTGCATTCCACAATTCTGTTGTTCTCTTCTTTTGTATTGACCAGTGTAACCGTACCGGAATCCGGATCCGGCTTTTCATCCATAAGCTTGAACAGACGGTCCGCTCCGGCCAGAGCCTGCATGATACTTGCCAGCTGCATGGTGACCTGGTTGATCGGCATGCTGAAATTCTTGTTAAAGGTCAGAAAACTGGCAAGACCGCCGACGGTAAAGCCAAGTACCGGATTCAGAACCAGCAGACCGCCGATGAAGGCGCAGAGAACATAACTTGCGTTTCCAAGCTGTGCACTGATCGGTCCGACAATATTGGCAAAAGCCGTTGCCTTATAAGCACTTTGATACAGTTCCTCGTTATACCGGTCAAACTGCTCAATACAGATCTTTTCGCGGCTGAAGACCTTCACAACCTTTTCACCGGTCATGATCTCCTCGATATATCCGTTTGTTTTACCGATGTTTTTCTGCTGGCGGACATAGTTTTTCCCGGCGATTTTGGTTGCCTTCATGGAAAGAAAAAGCATGAGAACTACCATACCGACCGTAACAAGCGTCAGCGGCACGCTCAGCAGGATCATCATGATCAGAACCGATACAATTGTGATCGCACTGTTCAGAATCTGCGGAAGACTCTGACTGATCATCTGACGGAGCGTATCAATATCATTCGTATAAACAGACATGATGTCTCCGCGCGAATGTTCATCAAAGTAACGGATCGGAAGACGTTCCATATTCAGAAAAAGATCTTCCCGAAGGTTCCGCAAGGTTCCCTGACTTATATAAACCATCAGACGGGACTGAACAAAACTGCACCCGACACCGATCGCGTAAAAAACAGCCACGCGAAGGATTGCCGAAGCAAGCGGTGAAAAATCAGGGTTTGCCTTTCCGATCAGCGGTGTTACATAAACATCGATCAGACTTTTCAGAAACATGGTTCCCTGCACGTTGCAGAAAACGGACATGGCAATGCAGATGACCACTATAATGACCAGAACCGTATATTTCTTCATTATGGAAGCCATGATCCGGCGGAACAGTTCCATCGGATTCTCTACCGTCGGCTTCAGACTCCTTGTTTTCGGTTTTCCGATATGGATCTCTTTTTCTCGTTCTGCAGCCATCTCTTCTACCCTCGTTCCTTACTGTCAAAATCTGCTTCCGCATTCGCTCCCGTCTGGGATTCATAAATTTCCTGATAGATCCGGTTCGTCCGCAGCAGATTTTCGTGTGTATCAAAACCGTCAACACGTCCGTCTTCCATAACAATGATCCTGTCACAGTCCTGAACGCTGCTGATCCTCTGGGCAATAATAAGCTTTGTCACCTCCGGCATGCGGTTCCGGAATGAATCACGTATCTTCGCATCGGTTGCCGTATCCACGGCACTCGTGCTGTCGTCCAGAATCAGCACCTTCGGATCACGAAGAAGGGCTCTTGCAATGCAAAGTCTCTGTTTCTGTCCGCCGGAAACATTTGTTCCGCCCTGTGAGATCATCTTGTTGTATCCCTCCGGTATCCGGCGGATAAACTCTTCGGCACAGGCAATGCGGCAGGCCTCCTGACATTGTTCATCGGTTGCCTCGGGATTTCCCCACCGGAGGTTGTCATAGATGGTCCCGCTGAACAGAATATTTGTCTGCAGTACAACGGCAACACGTTTCCGAAGAACATCAAGATCATATTCCCGCACATCATGACCGCCGACGCTGACACTTCCTTTCGAAACATCATAGAGCCGGCTGATCAGATTCACGAGACTGGATTTGGCAGAACCGGTGCCGCCGATGATTCCGATCATTTCGCCGGAATGAATATCCAGACAGACCTGTTTCAAAACCGGTTCCTCGGCAGTTTTATTATAGGAAAAATCAACCTGTTCAAAGGTAATGCGTCCGTCCGGAACTTCCATAACCGGATTTTCCGGATTATGCAGCTCCGTCTCTTCCGTCAGCACCTCAACGATCCTTCGGGCACTTGCTTCGGACATGGTAATCATGACAAAGATTACCGAAAGAATGATCAGGCTCATCATGATATTCATGCAGTAGGCCAGAAGACTCATAAGTCCGCCGGTCGTCAGCGAGCCGTAAACGATCCGGTTTGCCCCGAACCAGCTGATCAGGATCATGCAGGCATAAACCGTCCCCATCATGACCGGAAGGATCGTAACGACCGTTCCTTCTGCCTTTACGAAAGTCAGATATATGTTCACTGCGGCCTTCTGAAACTTTGAGATCTCATGATCTTCCCGTACATAAGCTTTTACGATACGGATCGCCGAAACATTTTCCCGGACGCTTTCATTCAGTGCGTCGTATTTTTTAAAGACCTCACGAAAATACTTTGCCGCATTTTTCATGAGTATAAGAATCACAACCGTCAGAAATCCGATCGCTCCGAGATAAATACAGGCCATCTTCGCATCAATCATCAAAGACATGATCACTGCGATTATCAGAGTCATCGGAGCACGTACTGCCATTCTTAAAATAACCATGTACGAATTCTGTATATTGGTGACATCCGTCGTCAGACGCGTTACGAGACTCGAAGTTGAAAATTTGTCGATATTCGCAAACGAAAACGACTGAATATTCCGGAACATGGCTTTACGAAGGTTTTTTGCAAAACCGGCTGCGGCCTTAGCACCGGAAAAACCTCCGAGTGTTCCGAACAAAAAGCCGATCAGAGCCACGATCAGCATTAATATCCCTGTTCGTATGATATAGTCCATGTTGCCGCCGTTGATACCGTCATCAATAATTTTCCCCATCAAAACAGGGGTAATCATTTCACAGATGACTTCTCCGATCATCCAGACCGGTGTCATAATAGACGGCAGCTTGTATTCTTTTACCTGAGAAAGAAGTATTTTAAGCATTTTTCCTTAGAAAGACGATCCTGCCGAAGCAGGATCGTCTGAAATATCTTGCCGGGTTTACAGTTGTATTATCAGGCTTTTGCCTTTGCATCCTTGATCATCGCCGTAAGCTTCGGAACGATCTTGTTCAGATCGCCGACAACACCGACATCGGCCACATCAAAGATCGGGGCAGTTTCATCTTTATTGATCGCAATGATGAGATCAGATTCTTCCATACCGGCAACATGCTGGATCGCACCGGAGATACCGATTGCGAAGTAGACCTGCGGACGAACCGTCTTACCGGTCTGACCGACCTGCATGTCTTTCGGCTTCCATCCGGAATCAACAACGGCACGTGAGCAGGAAACAACACCGCCGAGCGCCTCAGCAAGATCTTCCAGAAGCTTGAAGTTTTCGGGAGAACCGACTCCGCGGCCGCCGGAAACAAGGATCTTAGCCTTGGCAATATCTGCTGTTGTGCTGACCATCTTGACGATCTCAAGAATATCAACATACTTATTGTTCTTTTCAAATCCCGGGTTGTAGTCGATAACGGCTGCTCTGGCACCCTCAATCGGCTCGATCTTCTGCATAACACCGGGACGAACTGTGGACATCTGCGGACGATGATCCGGACATGCGATCGTAGCGATCGTGTTGCCGCCGAACGCCGGACGCGTCATCAGCAGCTGATTATGTCTCTGGATCTGGCCGGGACGTGCTTCGATCGGGAAGTTGCCGATCTCAAGCTGTGTGCAGTCAGCTGTAAGGCCGGTTGCAACTCTTGCGGAAACGCTCGGGCCAAGATCGCGGCCGATCGCCGTAGCACCAACCAGAACGATCTCCGGCTTGAACTCGTCAATAACAGAAGCAAACGCATGTGTATACGGCTCTGTACGATAGACTTCGAGTTCCGGATCATCCACAAGAATGACTTTGTCAGCGCCGTAAGCGGCCAGCTGATCAACAAGATTTCTGACATTGTAGCCCAGAAGGACGGCTGTAACCTCTGTGTTCAGGGGCTCTGCCAGTTTTTTCGCCTCTCCGAGAAGCTCGAAGGCAATATTATCGATCTGGTTATCTACCTGCTGTGCAAAGATAAATACACCTTTATATGCATCTAAATTCATAACTTTTCACCGCCTCCGTTAAATAATGTGCTTCGCAAGCAATGTATCGTGTAAGGTTTTTGCCGCCGCATCCGGATCCAGATCGGGATAAACCGTTCCTGTACCCTTACGAACCTTATCAGAAGCTTTTGCGATCTTGGTCGGAGAACCGGCAAGTCCGATATCCTCATCATGCAGATCCTTAAGATCATATCTTCCCCAGGTCGTGATTTCTGCGTCAACCGCATCCCAGATGCCGCCCGGCGTCATATAACGCGGCTCATTCAGCTCAGAGAGAGCTGTCAGCAGGCACGGCATTTTTGCTTTCACGATATGGTAACGGTCGTCATACTGACGCTGAACGATGACGGAATCTCCATCGATCTCAATGCTCTGTGTATAGGAAATAACCGGAACGCCGAGATGTTCGGCAATCTGCGGTCCGACCTGAGCGGTATCACCGTCGATCGCCTGACGGCCGGTGATGATCAGATCATATTCCAGATTGCGGATACCTGCCGCGATCGTCTGGGATGTAGCCCATGTATCGGCTCCGCCGAGAACACGGTCCGTAATCAGGATCGCTTTGTCAGCGCCCATCGCAAGAGCTTCACGCAGAACGGCATCTGCCTTCGGCAGACCCATCGTCACAACAGTAACTTCTGCGCCGTACTGATCTTTCAGTCTCAGAGCGGCTTCAAGACCGGCCTTGTCATCCGGGTTCATGATAGCGAGCATGGCTGCACGGTCAAGTGTGCCGTCCGGTTTAAATTTAACACCGCCCGCAGTATCCGGTACCTGTTTAATACATACTACTACTTTCACGGTAATCTCTCCTTTCCGATTATTTCAGCAGATCTGCCGAAATGACCATACGCTGAACTTCTGAGGTTCCTTCGTAGATCTCGGTGATCTTGGCATCGCGCATCATACGTTCCACATCATATTCACGGATATATCCGTATCCGCCGAAGAGCTGTACACATTTCCGCGTAACTTCGGAAGCTGTTTCGGAAGCAAAAAGTTTCGCCTTGGCAGCTTCTACGCCGTAATAACGTTTGTTTTCCTTCGCCCATGCCGCCTGATAAACAAGCAGACGAGCCGCTTCGATACGTGCAGCCATATCGGCAAGCTGGAACTGTGTGTTCTGGAAAGCAGAAATCGAACGTCCGAACTGTTTTCTTTCTTTTACATACTTGATTGTGGCATCCAATGCACCTTCAGCAATGCCGAGAGCCTGTGCGGCAATACCGATACGGCCGCCGTCCAGTGTATGCATGGCAATATTGAAGCCCTTGCCCTGCTGGCCGAGAAGCGCATCCTTCGGAATACGGCAGTCCTGGAAGATCAGCTCGTATGTAGCCGAACCGCGGATACCCATCTTCTTTTCTTTGGTACCGAATGTAAATCCGGGAGTACCCTTTTCAACGATGAAAGCAGAGATCTCTTTGAATTTGCGGCCTTTCTTTTCAATGATGCCTGTAACAGCAATGATAATATATATATCCGCATACTTGCCGTTCGTGATGAAGCACTTGGAACCGTTAAGCACCCATTCTTCACCATCCAGAACCGCCTTGGTCTGCTGACCCTGTGCATCTGTTCCGGCGCCGGGCTCGGTCAGACCGAAGGCCCCAAGATACTCGCCGCTGCAGAGCTTCGGGATGTACTTTTCTTTCTGCGCCTGCGTCCCGTAGGTCATAATGGGATCGATGCAGAGAGAGGTATGTCCGGAAAGAACAACGGCCGTTGTGCCGCAGGCTTTTGCCATCTCTTCAACAGCAAGGACATAACACAGAACATCGGCACCCTGTCCGCCCATATCCTTCGGAACCGGAATGCCGAGCATACCACATTTCGCCATCTTCTCAACGGTTTCGATGGGGAAGCGTTCTTCTTCGTCGATCTCCTGGGCAAGAGGCTTGACTTCCTTTTCAGCAAAGTCACGGAACATGTCTCTGGCCATCTCATGTTTCTTGTCAAATTGAAACTCCATAATAAACCTCCATTTTTATTTTTTATACAAGGCAGCGCATCTCAAAAACTGTCATGTATGTTTTTAATTTAACCGGCAGAAGCGTTTCCGCTCCTGCCGGATCCGTTTGTACAACGAATTATTTCCTGTCTGTCGGGACCTTGTTGCGGATTCCTTCAGAGTAATCATAGAAACCGATTCCGGTCTTCACGCCGAGACGTTTGCCGCGCACCATCTTGCGAAGGGTCGGGCATGCACGATATTTGGAGTCTCCGGTATCAGAATAGATGACATCCATAACTGCAAGGCAGATATCCAGTCCGATGAAGTCGCCGAGTTCCAGCGGGCCCATGGGATGGTTTGCACCAAGCTTCATGGCTGCATCGATACCGGCAATATCCGATGTGCCGGACTCATATACAAAGATTGCTTCGTTGATCATCGGAATCAGGATACGGTTTACAACGAAACCGGCTGCTTCCTCGACCTGAACCGGAGTCTTGCCGAGCTTTTTGGAGATTTCCGTAATGGCGGCAACATCTTCCTTCGGTGTGTTCAGACCGGAGATGATCTCAATCAGCTTCATGACGGGAGCCGGATTGAAGAAATGCATACCGATGATCGGCTTGCTCAGACTTGCGCCGATTTCCGTGATGGAAAGAGAGGATGTGTTGGAAGCAAAAATGCAGTTTTCGTTCTTGACGATATTGTCCTGAAGTTCCTTGAAGCAGGCTTTCTTGATCTCCATATTCTCAAGGGCAGCTTCCACGATCAGGTCTGCATCGACGCAGATCTCATTCAGTCCGGTGACAAACTTGGCAGCAATGGCATCCGCAGCAGCCTGCTCCATTTTGCCTTTCTCGACCATTTTTGCAAGACTCTTCTGAATTTTGCCCAGACCGCCGTCTGCGAACTCTTTTTTGATATCACAAAGATATACTTTTTCTACATCTTCACACTGTGCAAAGCACTGCGCGATTCCGGAACCCATTGCGCCGGCACCAATAACACCAACAATCATTTTCTGTCTCTCCTTTTAAATATAATTAGTTATTTGTA
>JABUSX010000282.1 GCA_021442545.1 Eubacterium sp.
TCCGCCTTACTGTGTCGCCCCGAGTGCCGCCGCTTCGTCGTTTGTAATTCCGTCTGAGAAATAGTTATCCTGATTTCCCGGAACTGCCTCTTCTGTTTCCTCAACACGCGGCAGCTCGGATCCATCCAGTGCTGTTCCGGATGTTCCGTCCTGATAATAGTAGTTTTCTTCCACGACCGTTTCCAGTATCTGTTCCGCTTCTTCCAGCGTCAGTTCACCTTCTCCGGTCTGTTCACCTTGTTCGGTCTGTTCACCTTGTTCGGTCTGTTCGGAAGATTCCGTATTTTCCGGTTCTTCCTCAACAATTCCTCCGATCGTCATGATCGTCTTTTTTTCTTCCTCGATCGTGCCGGAAGAAAGTGCTCCGACGGACAGACCGCTGCCGTCCACTACAGGTCCGTCCTCCGTTGCCTGATAGTTTCCGTACAAAAGGTCGGCGTTCGTGATCAGCTTTGTCGGTATATCGGATGAGGTGTACCCTCTTTCATCCGGATAGATATTCATATACGGAAGGAGCTCACTGAAGATATTGCGGGCAATGCTCATCGCATAGATCGTGGTCTCCTGATTATTCGTATTGGGTTCATCAACCGTAACATAAACCAGCACTTCCGGGTCATCGAGCGGAGCGAAACCCACGTAGGAAAGGATATAATTGCCTCTGTCACGCGGCAGTTTTTCGGCCGTACCCGTTTTTCCTCCCATGGTATAGCCCGGGATCTTTGCCAGATAACCGGTTCCTTCCATGGTAAGAACGGTACCCATCGCCTCCCGGATCTCTTTGCTGATTCCTTCCGAGACGGTACGTCTTTCCAGAATCGGTTCAGACGAAGCAATAAGAGCACCGGAACTGTCTGTGACCTCCTTCACGACATGCGGTTTGTAATAATACCCGCCGTTGATCACCGAACAGATCGCCGCCGCTTCCTGAATCATCGTGCAGGTAAAGCCCTGTCCGAAAGATGAAGTTGCCAGTTCCACGGGCCTGAGCTGTGACTGTTCAAACAGAAGGCCGGCATTTTCTCCGGGAAGATCGATTCCTGTTTTCATGCCGAAACCGAAAATCTCCTGGTATTTCAGGAAATTGGAAGCCCCTTGTCCGGAAGCGATCTGCATCAGGGCGTCGTTGCAGGAATGCATCAGGGATTCCTGGATCGTCTGTGTTCCGTGAGAAGCCGGATAGATATCACACTGAATATATTTATCTTCTACCTGTTCTCCGCCGTCGCAGATAAAGGTATCATCCTTTTTTGCGGATCCGGTTGCACGTGCCGCCGCAATCGTAACCGGCTTGAATACCGAACCCGGTTCATAGGCATCCGAAATACAGAAATTTTTCCAGATCTCACTCAGATTCAGCATGGTATCGGTATCATCCATGGCTGTGATCTGTTCTTCGGTATAATAGGCGGAAAGGTCCTGCGGATGATTGAGATCATACCATTTATTGGAATCCATACCGAGGATCTCACCTGTATCCGGATCCATGACGATCACGCCGATATTCTGGGCTCCGTTTGTCTTATTGGCATCCGTTGCCATTTCCGCATTGAAATTTTCCAGTGCCTCGCGAATGATCTCCTGAATATTGACGTCGATCGTAGATATGATATTCCGGCCGTCCACTGCCGGAATGATCGTCTGTCCTGCTTCCGCATCCGTGTTGAAATATCCGTACTGTCTTCCGTTTGTGCCGTTCAGAATGTCGGAATAATAGCCTTCAATTCCCCATTCCGCCGTCGTACCGTCATAGGTAAAACCGACAACGTCACAGGCAACGGAATCCAGCGGATAGATGCGGCTGTAGACTTCTTCAAACCAGACACCCCGTATGTTGTCCCGTTTACGTTTGTCTTCTTCCGAAAGATCCGCATTTTCCTCGCTGTCCGTATTCAGATAATCTTCCCATTTCTGCTTTACATCCGGCTGAACATTGTTAAGCAGGATCTGATACTGACTGTCCTGTGTCTCAGGATCCGTCAGCTTTTTCCGGATCTCGGCCTCATTCATTCCGAGAACACGCACCAGCGCATCGACCGTCGGATCCAGATATCTTTTTTCTGTCGTTCCATCCTGATTTTCGACTTCCGTATTCAGAACACTGCAGTCCAGAATCAGATTATATACCAGATTGCTTGCGGCAAGAACCGTTCCGTTCCGGTCGGTAATATCTCCGCGGCGGAATGCGATCGTACGGCTGTCATACTGCTGCTGTGCCTGCGTCATGACGATACGCGCATACTTTTCACCCTCGGTCGCATTGATCACAGTGATCCGCACGGCTAAACCGACTAAAGCCAGTACGACCACTACAAAGAGGCCGACCAGCTTTTTTGCGGTTCTGTTATTCATTTTCCGTTCGGTCAGACGACCGTCGCGGTGTTTATTTTCATTCACAGACAACAGAATCTCTCCTGTGTTTTTCAGTACAGACGTATGTCCGTACCATAACGCATACACGCGAGAGTGTCAATATTTCATTACCCATCCGCAGATCCTCCGGCATCAGCACCGATTCAGATAACCGGTCAGATGGCTGTCAGGCGGCAGCGGATACCGGACGATCAGTCAACCACAACACCCTTCTGAAGCATGATGTTGGCGTAAAGTGCCGACTCTCCGGTGGCCACAATGGCGTAGCAGGTCTTTGCTTCGTCATAGAATTTAAAACGCTCAATATTGCCGACGGCTGAGGCACCTCTGCTGTCGTATTTTGCAACGATTTCCTTATAAGTATCCCAGATCGGCGTCTCAACGTCATCACCGGGCATGACTTCCATAAGATTCACGGGATGTTCCACATAGGTATCCAGCGGAAAGACCTTCAGGATGGCATCCAGCAGTTCCGGAACGCCGTGGCCGTCACAGCGGATCACGATCGCATCCTTTCCCATCGTTTCCGCAGGGAAGTTGCCGTCGGAGATGACCAGCCTGTCGCTGTGTCCCATTTCAGCAAGTACTTTCAGAAGTTCCGGAGACAGGATTTTCGGTATACCTTTCAGCATTTTTTTACCTCCACATAAGTGTCTGACATCTTCCTGAAAAAGGAGCTTGAGGCAAATGCCTCAAGCCCCCTCATTTCGTTTTGACCTGTATTCAGGCCGATCTTTCATTCAGATCGATCTCAGATTAGTCATAAAGGTTCGGAGCGATTCCAGGATCTTCCATGTTGGTCTTGTCATACCAGTAACCTTCTGTCGGGACATCAGCAACATCTTCGCCGTTAGCGATCTTAACGAGCGTATCGACGGTTGTGATACCCATGGCCAGCGGAGACTGTGTAACAGCGCCGAACATAACATCGCTGTTGATAGCGTTCTTGATCGTGGTACCGGCATCGAAGCCAGCTGCCAGAACGGACGTTCCTGCCTCTACGCCGAGGACGTTCAGGTTTTCGTTAGCGGAAAGGATACCTTCTGCTGCAACCTGGTTGGAACCGAACATGCCGATCGTGTCGCCTTTGTTCATGATCTTGGAAGCTTCTGTTGCGCAAAGCTCAACAGTTGTCTGTGCCGGAACGGCAACTTCGATAACGATATCAGCTGCTTTGGCATCGCCCTTGTCTGCGCATCCGTTTACATAGTAGTCATTGCCTTCGACACCGACTGTCAGGCCGTCAGCTGCTGCAAGCTCGATGAATTTGTCAATGAAGCCAAGGCCGCGGCTTGTGATGGACTCGGAAGTGGATTCCTGGTTCACTTCACCGATACGAACCTGTTCGTCAGATGCTGCAATGACGTCTTTAAGGGCAGCATAGAGATGATCAGCTGCTGTTGCGCCTGCGGCATAGTTGTCTGTTGCGATGGTCGCATAGACAGAGCCTTCGGGAGCATCCGGGATACCGGAGTCGAAGCAGACAACCGGGATGCCCTTTTCAAGAGCTGTTGCCAGAGAGTCAAGGCATGCACTCTGGTCGCAGGCTGCCAGACCGATTCCGTCCGGAGCATTGTTGATTGCGGAATTCAGCATGTTGACCTGGTCAGCGATATCGGACTCAGCGTTCGGGCCGGTGCAGTTCGCTTTGACGCCGAGCGCCTGAGCTTCCTGGTTAACACCGGTAACGGCTGCCTGCCAGTAAGAAGACTGATAAGATTTAACGATGACTTCGAATGTGTAATCACCATCTGCCTTTACTTCTTCTGCATGAACAGTTGCGCCCAGCATCGTTGTTACCATTGCGGCACATAATACACCTGCTAAAACCTTTTTTTTCATTCTTTCCTCCTCCTTGAAAAACTAATAGGTTTTATATTGAGCAGGGATCCTTTCCACAGTGGGATTGCACCCCTGCCTAATACCATTAATTTTGACATTGTAACACATGTTGTTACATTATGCAATCTTACGTCTCTTGATGATATCGATCATAACAGCTGCGATCAGAACGATACCGGTGATGATCTGCTGCCAGTTTGCCTGAAGACCGATGTACGGAAGGCCTGTCTTCAGCAGACAGATAACGAATACACCGATGAGTGAACCTTCAATACTTCCGGCACCGCCCGAGGCTGAAACACCGCCGATGATGGCACCGCCGATCGCTTCCAGTTCGAAACCTGCGCCGGTACCGGGCTGAACGGTCGAGAAGATCGCAGAGTAGGCAATGGCTGCCAGGGATGCGAAGAAACCGGAGATAACGTAAGCCATGCAGTGATAGAATTTTACGTTGACACCGGAAAGTCTCGTTGCTTCCTTGTTGGAGCCGATCGCCAGTGTGTAACGGCCAAGTCTGGTATGATTCAGGACGAAGGCCATGATGATGACGATGATGATGATCCATAAGAAGCCGATCGGGATCTTCGTTCCGTTTGCCGTCGTGATCTTGAAGATATTACGGAACCAGGAACCGGGTGCTCCGCTTGCCGGCCAGGAAATACCGAAACCGGAAGAGAAGATGGAACCGAGACCTCTTGTGATCATGCAGGTACAAAGAGTAGCCAGGAACGGCGGCAGGTTCATAAGAGAAACCAGAAGACCGTTCGCAATACCGATGCCGACACCGACCAGGATGGTGACCAGGAGGCCGACGCCGACGGGAAGTCCTTTCTGGGTGACCAGGAATCCGCCTGCAAGCGAGTAGCAGATGAGGCCGGTACCGATGGAAAGGTCAACACCGCCTGTGATCAGCGGGAAGGTAACACCGATCGCCATAAGAACGATGTAGTATGAGTAATCCAGAATACTCATGAAAGTGCTGTACTTTCTGAAGTCCGGACTGACAGCGCAAAAGAAGATAATGAGTCCGATTACAACCAGAAGTACGATAAATTTCTGACTGGTAAGCGTCGCTGCCAGTGACGATTTCTTGTTGTTCATTTCCTATCTCCTTTTTTAGTTGATTTCTCTTGTGGCAAGGTTCATGATCTTTTCCTGTGAGACCTCGGCGATATCCAGTTCGCCGGTCTTCTTGCCTTCACACATGACAATGATACGGTCGGACATACGAAGAATTTCCGTCATTTCCGAAGAGATCATGATGATGGCCTTGCCCTCTTCCGTCAATCTGTTCATCAGCTTGTAGATCTCGTTCTTCGCACCGACGTCGATACCTCTTGTCGGCTCATCGAAGATCAGGATATCACTGTTTCTGCACAGCCATTTTGCGATAACAACCTTCTGCTGGTTGCCGCCGGAAAGATTGACGACCAGCTCGTCCACACCCGGTGTTTTGGTAGCCAGAGAATCCACGAACTTCTGCGCCACTTTGTTTTCTTCCTTTTCATTGATGAAAAGGCCTGATACATAATCCTGCAGGCAGGCAAGCGTCGTATTCTCGGCGATCGTTTTCTGCACGACGATACCGAAACGTTTGCGGTCTTCGGAAAGATAACCGATACCGTGTTCAACCGCATCTTTCGGAGAATTGATTTCCACCTTCTGGCCGTTGATGTAAATATCTCCGCTTTCCTTGGGGTCCGCCCCGAAAATGGCTCTCGCCGTCTCGGTACGTCCCGCACCCATCAGGCCGGAGAAGCCGAGAATCTCGCCTTTTCTCAGTTCGAAGCTGACATCCTGCACCATCTTGCCGGCATTCAGATGTTCGACCTTCAGAACGACAGGAGCACCTTCCGGTACCTGAGACTGCGTCTTCGGATCTTCATAGATGACACGGCCGACCATCATGTTGATGATGTCTTCCTTCGTGCAGTCTTTTGTGATCAGCGTTCCGACATATCCGCCGTCACGCATGACGGTAACTCTGTCGGTGATGACCTTGATCTCATCCATACGATGTGAGATGTAAACGATTCCGAGATTCTGTTCTCTCAGATCACGGATGATCTTGAACAGTTCCTGGATCTCGGATTCCGTAAGAGCTGCGGAAGGCTCATCGAAGACGATGACCTTTGCTTCGTGAGAAATTGCCTTTGCAATCTCGCACATCTGCTGCTTACCGACTGTCAGATTTGACATGATCTCCTTCGGGTTGATATCGATGTTCAGTCTCTGGAAGAGCTTCTTCGCTTCTTCATTCATCTTTCTGTCATCGATCTTAATGCCCTTTTTAAACTCTCTTCCGATGAAGATATTCTGGGCTACGGTAAGATGTCCGAGCATGTTCAGTTCCTGGTGAACGATAACAACGCCGGCATCCTGCGCTTCTCTTGCATTTTTGAATTCAACTTCCTTACCTTCATATGTGATGGTTCCGGAGTCTTTCGTATAGATACCGGTAAGCACCTTCATAAGTGTTGATTTGCCGGCACCGTTTTCTCCCATAAGGGCGTGTACTTCTCCCCGCCGCACTTCAAAATCGACATTATCCAGCGCGTGAACACCGGGGAAGGACTTGTCAACGCCTTTCATTGATAAAATAACTTCTCCCATTATCTCTCCTCCTCCGATCAGGCTCAGTTCTTTTTACGACGTGCTGAAACGTCTGCAAATACGGCTATGATAACGATGATACCGGTGATGATGAGCTGATAGTTCTTGTTGATGCCCATCGCCAGAATGCCTTCCTGCAGCAGCGAAATAATAAACACGCCGATGACGGTGCCGCTGATGGAGGCAAGTCCGCCGACCATGGATGTTCCGCCCATTACGCAGCCGGCGATCGCTTCGTTGTTGTACTGATCTCCGTAACCGGGCTGGACAGTGGTATAAGCCGCAACATAGAAGATGGCTGCGATGCCGACCAGCGTACCGCAGATCACGTATGCGAGCATCTCCCATTTCTTAACGTTTACGCCGGAAAGACGAACCGCTTCTTTGTTGGATCCAAGACAGAGGATGTAACGTCCGACCTTGGTTCTGTTCAGAATCAGAGCACAGACCACGGCAGCTGCAATGAAAATGACAAGACCGACCGGAAAATCACCGACTTTGACAAGATTACGGAACCATCCTGTCGCCTCTGAGCTCTGTGGCCAGGAAACGGACTGTGTTTTGGTGAAGACCGAAGCCACACCTTTTGCGATATTCATGGATGCCATGGAAACAATGAAGGGCGGTACGGTCCAGTAGGCTACCAGATAGCCATTGAACAGACCGAATAATAATCCGATCAGGATACTGATGATCAGGCTGAGTACGACCGGTACGCCGTACTGCGTCAGGCAGAAACCCGAAACAAGAGCTGAACAGAACATTACGGGACCAATGGAGAAATCGATTCCTCCGGTGGCAATAACAAAGGTAACACCTAATGATAAAAAGCCCAGGAAATATGCATAATTCAGAGCCGACATAATACGTGCCGTTCCGAAAAATCCGCCCTTTGTAACCAGGCAGAACAGAATGTACATCAGTATCAGGACAAGTACCAGTACGACTCTGTTGAATCCTATCTTTTTAACTATTGGATTCTGCTTTATCTTCTCCAAAACCATTCCTCCCAACTTAAAGTATCAATATGCTGCTGACTGGATAAATCATGAAAATGCATGGGTCAAAAGTTACCGGCTTGTATCTGCATCCTGTTATGCCTTGTTTTCGCTTCCGCATACCAGTATTTTCTGTTTAACCAGCTCCGTGACCTTTTCCATCCCTCTTCGTCCGTATTTCTTCGGATCAAAAACAGAAGGATCTTCCGAAAGGTACTCTTTTATGCCGTCTGAATAGGCAATTCTAAGCTCAGTAGCAAAGTTGACTTTCCGTATTCCCCGGCGGATGCATTCCTTAACGGTTTCGTCCGGTACACCGGATGCGCCGTGGAGCACCAGCGGGATGTCCACGACCTGGTCAATTTCGGAAAGTCTGTTAATGTCCAGTCTGGGTTCGCCTTTATAAATGCCGTGCGCCGTTCCGATCGCCACGGCCAGGGATGTCACGCCTGTTTCCCGGACAAATCTGACGGCGTCTTCCGGATCTGTATACCCCGGATCGCTGACCTCCAGATCATCCTCCTTGCCGCCCACCTTGCCGAGTTCGGCTTCGACGGGAATGTTATTTGCCCTGCAGGCATCCGCAACCCTCGCGGACAGAAGGATATTCTCTTCCAGGGAAAGCTTGGAGCCATCGATCATGATCGAGGAATATCCCTGACGAAGCGCCTGCATGGCCAGATCATAACTGCTCCCGTGATCCAGATGAAGGCAGATCGGAACTTTTGCCGCTTCCGCACAGGTCTTTACATTTGCCACAAAAAGCGGAAGGCCGGCATATCCGATGGTAGAAGGCGTTGTCTGCAGCATGGCAGGGGCATTCAGCTCCTCACAAGCCCTGATAACAGCCATGACCATCTCCATGTTTTCCACATTGAAGGCACCTACCGCATATCCCTGCTGATCGGCTTTGATCAGCATATCCTGACTCGTTACAAAAGCCATAACCCCTCCTGCTGCTGCAATACAGATCTCACTGCTGCACTCTGCATATACTTTGTGAAATTTTTCTAAATACCATTGTATTATAGCCCTTATTTAAGCCGATTCATACAACGATACGAGTATGAAAGTTGTAAAATATTCACTTTAATTGTAAAATGCGTCAGCAATCATGTAGTTGAGTTTGGTTGCATAGTTGTAATCTTCGATCACATGAACGACGCAGTCTTCCGCCAGTTCTCTGGGATCGAGGGACAATACGCCGTCTCTCACCTTTATGTACTGCTGGGGCATGAACTGCCGCAGCATGCTGAGAGGAATCTCCACCTCAGACATATTGGCAAAAAGTTTCTCCATAGCTTCCTGAATTTCCGGAAGCGCAAAATAATAACGGCATCTGTCCGAAAAGCTGAATTTTCTCTTAATGTAAAGCTCTTCATCCGTACCGTGGTAATGCTTCACCCAGTATCCCGGATTCTTCAGCATGACCGCTTCCATTACTTCTTCGAAATGCGCCCACTTTTCTTCCTTAACAAGCAGTTTTTCCATTGCGGAAAGAGCGAAGAGACCTTCTCTGAGGGAGAATGTCAGAGCCGGACCGACCTTCAGGATCGCAATGCCGTCTTCCACCATTTCCTTCAGCTGCGCCGGAGACTGATAATCCGTGGAGTGGCCTTCCAGAACGACATTATCATAATTCTTCATTTCGGCAGTCAGCTCGGCTGCTTTCACTCTGTCATAACGGAAAATATCCGCATCACCGAATTCCACGCCCGGCTGAACCACGATACCGATGATATTATCAAAGGCATCTTCGATTCCCAGAGCTTCAAATTCCTTTTTATAGACGGCAAGTGTCTTTTTCACCGCCTCGGGCTTTGTGACGGAAATGGATTCCTCTGCCTCCTGGGCGCCTCCGGGGATCGGTACTTCGGAACCGATGATGTATACGGGACGCTGCTCATCGGGATTCTTCTTCAGAAGTTCCTGATAGGCTTCTTCGCAGACCTGATACAGTTTCGCACCGCGGCGGGCGATCGTTTCATCCGACAGCATCTCGTCTCTGGAATCATCCGCCACTCTCATGCTGGTATCAAGATGGATCTTTTTGAAACCGGCAAGAACAAACATGCGGACCAGTTCCTCAGATTTGGCCATGGCACTTTCTTCCGGTTCATTCTGCCAGTTCAGCGGGCCGAGGTGGTCGCCGCCGAGGATGA
>JABUSX010000304.1 GCA_021442545.1 Eubacterium sp.
ACTGCTTAAAAACCCGGACAGAGACGGTGAAAATTCCCGGAAAGACGGAAAAACAAAGAAAAAATCCGGGTCGGTAATCAACCGGCTCCTGAACAGGATGACCGGATACAGGAAATAGACTTGCTATGGCGGACAGAATAAAAAAAATTTCAGGATACACACTGCTGAAAAAAGAAGGACGTGCAAGACGAGGTGTTCTGCAGACGGTTCACGGAACGATCCAGACACCTGTGTTTATGAATGTAGGAACAGCGGCAGCCATAAAGGGCGCTGTTTCTTCTGCCGATCTGGAAGAGATCGGAACACAGGTGGAGCTGTGCAATACCTACCATCTGCATGTCCGTCCCGGTGATGAACTGATTTACCGTCTGGGCGGAGTCCGGAAATTTATGAACTGGAAGGGACCGGTACTGACGGATTCCGGCGGCTTCCAGGTCTTTTCCCTGACGGATCTTCGGAAGATCAAAGAAGAGGGCGTGACTTTCCGTTCTCACATTGACGGAAAGAAGATCTTTATGGGACCCGAAGAAAGTATGCAGATCCAGTCGCATCTCGCTTCAACGATTGCCATGGCCTTTGACGAATGCCCTTCCAGCGTGGCTGAACGCAGTTATATCCTGCAGTCCGTGGAAAGGACGACAAGGTGGCTTGTCCGCTGCAGACAGGAAATGGACCGGCTTAATTCCCTGGAAGAGACGCTGAACAAAGACCAGCTCCTCTTCGGAATCAACCAGGGCGGTGTGTACGGCGATATCCGTATCGAACATGCGAAGGCGATCACGGAACTGGAACTGGACGGATATGCGGTCGGCGGGCTTGCCGTCGGAGAAACGCATGAGCAGATGTATGAAGTGCTTGAAAAAGTCGTTCCGTTTCTTCCGCAGAACAAACCGATCTATCTGATGGGCGTCGGAACGCCCGAAAACATTCTGGAGGCTGTGGAACGGGGCGTCGACTTTTTTGACTGCGTCTATCCCAGCCGCAACGGGAGGCACGGGCATGTGTATACGCATGCCGGACACCTGAATCTTTTCAATGCACAGTATGAGGCAGATGAACGTCCGATCGAGGAAAACTGTGACTGCCCGGCCTGCCGCAGATACAGCCGTGCCTATATCCGGCATCTTCTGAAAGCGAAGGAAATGCTGGGCATGCGTCTCTGCGTCCTGCATAATCTGCGGTTTTACAATCATCTGACCGAAGAGATACGGGATGCACTGGACAAGGGAGAATTTGCCGATTATAAACACAGAACGCTTGCAGGCATGAAAAACGGGTGATATAATGTGTTTTCGAATGGAAACGGGTTCGGAAACAGCAGGAACCTGAAAGACCCGTGACCGTGAAGTGATTCGAGATATGATTGAAGCATAAGAAATGAGGAGGCTGTTTGCATATGGGAATTTTTAGTTTACTCGGCGGCGGTAGCAGCGGTGGCGGCGGTTTTACCATGATCATCATGTTGGTTCTTCTGTTCGGTGTCATGTATTTCCTGATGATCCGTCCGCAGAAGAAAGAGCAGAAACGGATGCAGGAGATGCTGTCGAAGATGGAAGTCGGCGACGCAGTCATGACGACCAGCGGTTTTTACGGCATCATCATAGATATCAGCGAAGATGATGTCATCGTCGAATTCGGCAACAACAAGAATTGCCGTATTCCCATGAAGAAGGCCGCCATTACGACAGTTGAGAAACCGGGACAGGCTCTTGAAGGACCGGCGGAACCGCAGCCTAAGAGAAGATTCTTTTTCGGAGGAGGAGCAGCTCAGCCCAAAGGAGAAGAAAAGGCTGCGGATAAAGCAGCCGAAAGCGCTGAAAAATCTGAAAAGAAGGATTAATGCAAAGACGCGCCTGAAGCGCGTCTTTTCATGCATCATGCAGAAACGGATCTATGGTGCGGAGCGGTACAGACGTATTCATTTCAGACCGGTTCGTACAGATCAGATCACAGCAGATATTCAGAGGTAAAAATATGGGTTATACAATCGGATTGATCCGCGGTGACGGCATCGGGCCGGAGATCGTGACAGAGGCAAAAAAAGTTCTTGATGCAGCAGCGGAAAAATACGGACATGAGTTTCGTTATGTCGAGATGCTTCTCGGAGGAGCTTCGATCGATGCGACAGGTGTTCCGCTTACGGATGAGACTATCACGGAGGCAAAGAAGTGCGATGCGGTCCTGATGGGATCAATCGGGGGTGATGCGGCAGTTTCTCCCTGGTATAAGCTGGAGCCTTCGAAACGTCCGGAAGCCGGCCTTCTCGGAATCCGGAAGGCACTCGGGCTCTTTGCAAATCTCCGCCCGGCTTATCTTTATAAGGAACTGAACGCAGCCTGTCCTTTGAAAGAGGAGATCATCGGAGACGGATTTGATCTGGTCGTTGTTCGGGAACTGACGGGTGGTCTGTATTTCGGAGCACGCAGAACAGAAGTCTTAAACGGAAAAGAAACGGCCACGGATACCCTTGTCTATAATGAAGATGAGATTCGCCGGATCGCACATCAGGCGTTTCAGATTGCGCGGAAGCGCAGAAACAAGGTTACCAGTGTCGACAAGGCAAATGTCCTGGATTCTTCCCGCCTCTGGCGGAAGGTCACAGCGGAAGTTGCGAAAGAGTATCCGGAAGTCACGCTTGAAAACATGCTTGTGGATAACTGTGCCATGCAGCTTGTGCGGGATCCGGCACAGTTTGATGTTATCCTCACGGAAAACATGTTCGGAGATATCCTTTCGGATGAAGCAAGCATGATTACCGGATCGATCGGCATGCTTTCTTCTGCAAGTCTGAATGAAACGTCGTTCGGTCTGTATGAACCGAGCCATGGTTCGGCACCGGATATCGCAGGCCAGGGAAAGGCGAATCCGATTGCAACAATTCTTTCTGCAGCCATGATGCTTCGGTATTCTCTGAATCTGAATACGGAAGCAGACGCTGTCGAGGAAGCGGTTCAGAAAGCCCTGACTGCAGGATATCGTACACCGGATATCTGGTCGGAAGGAATGAAGAAAGTCTCCACCTCGGAAATGGGAGATAAGATTGCGGAATTACTTTGAAAATTATTGAGCGTAATAAGAGGACAGATTTATGAGAAGTGATGCAGTTCGTACGGGTATGCAGCAGGCTCCGCACAGGAGTCTCTTTCGTGCATTGGGAATGACAGATGAAGAGATGAAGAAGCCGCTGATCGGTATCGTCAGCTCCTACAATGAGATCGTACCGGGTCATATGAATCTGGATAAGATCACGGAAGCAGTGAGGCTTGGCGTGGCAGAGGCAGGCGGTATGCCGGTCGTTGTTCCTGCAATTGCGGTCTGTGACGGCATTGCAATGGGGCATATCGGCATGAAGTATTCTCTGGTCACCCGCGATCTGATTGCGGATTCCACGGAATGCCTGGCACTTGCCCATCAGTTCGATGCGCTGGTCATGATACCGAACTGTGATAAAAACGTTCCCGGTCTTCTGATGGCGGCGGCCCGGATCAATGTTCCGACCGTTTTTGTCAGCGGCGGCCCCATGCTGGCCGGACACATCAATAAATGCAAGAAGAGTCTGTCCAGTATTTTTGAAGCAGTCGGTTCCTATGCAGCCGGAAAGATGACGGAAGAAGAGGTGCAGGTCTATGAGGAAAAGGTCTGTCCGACCTGTGGTTCCTGTTCCGGTATGTATACGGCCAACAGCATGAACTGCCTGACAGAGGTTCTCGGCATGGGTCTGCGCGGAAACGGTACGATTCCGGCGGTCTATTCTGCCCGTATCCGACTTGCGAAAAAGGCCGGCATGCAGGTTATGGAATGTCTGAAGGCAGATCTGCGTCCGCGGGATATTATGACAAAGGAAGCGTTTCTGAATGCGCTGACCATGGATATGGCACTGGGCTGTTCCACAAACAGTATGCTGCATCTTCCGGCGATCGCGCATGAAGCCGGATTTGACTTCCGTCCCGAACTGGCTAACGAGCTGAGTGAAAAAACACCGAATCTCTGCCATCTTGCGCCGGCAGGTCCTCACTATATGGAAGAGCTTGACGAGGCCGGCGGAATCTATGCCGTAATGAAAGAACTGGCGGATATCGGGCTGATCCATACAGACTGCATGACCGTCACGGGAAAGACAGTCGGAGAGAATATTGCGGATGCGGTCAACCTCGATCCGGAGATCATCCGGCCGGTCGGCAATCCTTATTCCAAAACCGGTGGGATCGCCGTTCTGAAAGGAAACCTGGCCCCGAATACAGCAGTTGTCAAACGCTCTGCTGTTCTGCCGGAGATGATGGTGCATGAAGGACCTGCCCGCGTCTTTGACTGCGAAGAAGATGCTATTGCAGCCATAAAGGGCGGGAAGATTCATGAAGGTGATGTGGTCGTGATCCGCTACGAAGGACCCAAGGGCGGCCCCGGAATGAGGGAAATGCTGAATCCGACATCGGCCATTGCCGGTATGGGTCTGGACAAGACGGTGGCTCTTATCACAGACGGACGCTTCTCGGGTGCATCCCGCGGCGCCTCCATCGGACATGTCAGTCCGGAAGCTGCTGTCGGCGGTCCGATCGCTCTGGTAAAAGAAGGGGATATCATTTCAATCAATATTCCGGAATATCGTCTTGAACTGAAAGTCTCTGATGAGGAGCTTGCAGAAAGAAAAGCGGCCTGGGTACCCAGAAAACCGAATGTGACAACGGGTTATCTGAAGCGTTATGCACATCTGGTTACCAGCGCGGACAGCGGAGCGATTCTGAAAGTCGAAGGCGGAGAAGAATAACGCGGCTGGAGCGGAGTGAGTCCGGTACTGTCTTTGAAATGAGAGTATTCGAAAACAGGAAGAGCCGCAGCATAGATTATGAATATTTTTTATGCTGAATATTTTTCATAAGTGAGGGAGAAACATGCAGCTGAGCGGATCAGAAATCATTATTGAATGTCTGAAGGAACAGGGTGTGGATACCGTTTTCGGATATCCGGGAGGAACGATCCTGAATGTTTACGATGCGTTGTACGGGCATCCGGAAATAAACCATATCCTGACATCCCATGAACAGGGTGCGGCACATGCCGCGGACGGATATGCACGTGCAACAGGAAAAGTGGGCGTCTGTTTTGCGACAAGCGGCCCCGGAGCGACAAACCTCGTAACCGGTATTGCAACAGCGTATATGGATTCGGTTCCGCTGGTTGCCATTACGGCCAATGTCGGCGTCAGCCTGCTGGGAACCGACGGTTTTCAGGAGATCGATATAGCCGGCGTTACGATTCCGATCACGAAATACAGCTGTATCGTAAAGGATGTGACCAAACTGGCCGATACGATCCGCCGGGCATTTACGATTGCCCGTACCGGACGTCCCGGTCCGGTTCTTGTTGATGTTACGAAGGATGTGACGGCTGCTCTGTGTGAATACAGAAGAGTAAAGCCGATTCTGCCGCGTCCTTCCGTTGATAAGATCACACAGAAAGATCTGGAAACCGCAGCGGATATGATCAATGAGTCTTCAAAACCCTACATTCTTGTCGGCGGCGGTGCGGTTATCTCCGGTGCAGAGCAGGAAGTCCGCATGCTGTCGCAGAAAATACAGGCTCCTGTCTGCGACACATTAATGGGAAAAGGCGTTTTTCCGGCAGACGATCCTTTATATATGGGAATGCTGGGCATGCATGGTACGAAGGGTTCCAATCTGGGGATCTACGGCTGTGACCTCCTGATCGCACTCGGAACACGTTTTTCCGACAGGGTTGCCGGCAACAAGCAGGATTTTGCCAGACAGGCTAAAATCCTTCAGATCGATGTCGATCCGGCTGAAATCAATAAAAACATCCTGGTAGATGCCAGCGTCAGCGGGGATCTGAAGGTTGTTCTTGAATATCTGCTTCCGAAGGTAGCTGAGAAGAAAAATGATGAGTGGCTTGCCGAGATGGCTGCGAAGAAGAAACTGACTTCCGACAAGGTATCCACGAAGACGCTGAACGGACCGGCCATCATCAGAGAGATCTATAAGGCAACGAAGGGCGATGCCATCATCTGTACAGATGTCGGCCAGCATCAGATGTGGGCTGCGCAGTATTACGGCTTCAAAGAGCCGCGCAGGCTGATCACATCCGGCGGACTGGGTACGATGGGATATGGCCTCGGCGCTTCGATCGGAGCCAAATGCGGCTGCCCGGACAAGACGGTGATCAATATTGCAGGAGACGGCTGCTTCCGGATGAATATGAACGAACTGGCAACAGCCACCCGAAGCGGGATCCCGATCATTGAGGTCATTATCAACAACCATGTTCTCGGAATGGTCCGGCAGTGGCAGACATTATTCTACGGAAAACGCTATTCCAACACGATACTTCAGGATAAGGTGGATTTCGTGAAGGTTTCGGAAGGTATGGGCGCGGCAGCATGGCGGGCCGAAACACCGGCAGAGTTCCATGAGGCCCTGAAAAAAGCAATGAAATCCAAAATGCCTGCGGTTATTGAATGTGTCATCGATCAGGACGATAAGGTATTCCCGATGATACCGGCAGGAAAGGCCAACCGCGAGACATTTGATGAGAAAGACTTAAGGAGGATGAAGAAATGAGCAGAGTGTACAATTTTTCGGCGGGACCCGCAGTACTTCCGGAGGAAGTTCTTCTGGAGGCACAGGAAGAGATGATGGATTATCGCGGCTGCGGTATGTCTGTGATGGAGATGAGTCATCGTTCCAAAATGTTCCAGCAGATCATAGATGAGGCAGAGGCAGATATCCGAAGTCTTCTTTCCATTCCGGATGATTACGCAGTGCTGTTCCTTCAGGGCGGTGCTTCCCTGCAGTTTGCACAGATACCCATGAACCTGATGAAGAACCGTGTGGCGGATTATATCGTTACCGGAACCTGGGCCAAGAAAGCCTGGCAGGAAGCAGCACGCTACGGAAAAGCCAACAAACTGGCTTCTTCGGAAGATAAGATGTTCAGCTACATTCCGGACTGCTCGGATCTTCCTGTCGATCCCGCGGCGGATTATGTGTATATCTGCGAAAACAATACCATCTACGGCACCAAGTATAAAGAGCTGCCGAATACCAAAGGCAAACTGCTCGTTTCAGATGTATCCAGCTGCTTCCTTTCCGAGCCGGCTGACATCACGAAATACGGCATCATGTACGGCGGCGTGCAGAAGAATATCGGACCGGCCGGCCTTGTCGTTTCAATCGTACGCAAGGATCTGATTACGGATGATGTGCTGGAAGGCACCCCGACGATGATGAAGTTTAAGACACAGGCAGATGCAGGCTCCATGTACAATACCCCCAATTGCTACAGCATCTATATCTGCGGCAAGGTATTCAAATGGCTCCTGAAAAACGGCGGTCTTGAAGCGGCCAAGAAGCACAACGAGGAAAAGGCAGCGATTCTCTACGATTATCTGGACAGCAGCAGCATGTTCCGCGGAACTGTGGAAAAGAAAGACCGCTCTCTCATGAATGTTCCCTTTGTGACAGGTGACAAGGATCTCGATGCGAAGTTCGTTGCGGCCGCAAAGGAAGCAGGTCTTGAGAATCTGAAGGGACACCGCAGCGTCGGCGGCATGAGGGCAAGTATTTACAACGCCATGCCCATCGAAGGTGTACGTGCACTCGTAAAATTCATGACTGAGTTCGAAAAGGAGAATAGCTGAGATGTTTCGTTATCATACTTTGAATAATATTTCCCCCAAGGGAATTGAAAAATTTTCCGATAATTATCAGCCCACAGACAATGTGGCGGAAGCGGATGCCATTCTCGTGCGCAGTGCCAAAATGCAGGACATGGATTTTTCGGATAATCTTCTTGCCATTGCCAGAGCCGGTGCCGGCGTAAACAACATTCCCGTTGATGAATGTGCGGAAAAGGGCATTGTAGTATTCAATACCCCGGGACAGAATGCGAACGGCGTGAAAGAACTCGTGATCGCAGGTATGCTGCTTGCTTCCCGTGATATCGTCGGCGGTATCGAATGGGTAAAACAGGACAGTGATGATCCGGAGATCGGCAAAAAGGCCGAAAAAGAGAAAAAGCAGTTTGCCGGCTGTGAGATCAGCGGCAAAAAGCTCGGCATCATCGGGCTTGGTGCCATCGGACAGATGGTTGCAAATGCAGCGGCTCACCTGGGAATGGACGTTTATGGCTACGATCCCTTTATTTCTGTCGATGCTGCCTGGAATCTTTCCCGGACCATCCACCACAGCCGTTACATCGACGAGATCTTCAAAGTCTGCGATTATATCACGATCCATGTGCCGGCAAACGGTGAAACAAAAGGCATGATCGGCCGCGAACAGATCGACATGATGAAAGAGGGCGTTGTGCTGCTGAACTTTGCACGGGATATTCTGGTGGATGAACCGGCTCTCGTAGAAGCACTCGAAGCGGGCAAGGTAAAGAAATATGTAACAGACTTTGCCAATCCGACGATCGCCGGTGCGCCGAATACACTGGTAACGCCTCACCTTGGGGCTTCCACGGAAGAAGCGGAAGATAACTGTGCTGTCGCAGCCGTTCGTGCCGTGCGCGACTTCCTTGAAAACGGAAATATCCGCCACTCCGTCAACTATCCGAAGATCGATATGGGTGTCTGCACGGATGCCGGAAGAATTACGATCTGCCACAAGAACAAAGTTGACATGATCCGGAAATTCACATCGATCCTGACGGCAAGCGGCGCAAATGTAGCCAACATGATCAATAAGAGCAAGGGTGAATATGCCTATACGGTCTTCGATCTGGAAACACCTGTTACGGAGAAGATCCGCAAAGAGATCGAGGAGGTCGACGGTGTGTTCCGTGTAAGGATCATTGTTTAATCGAGCTGATTTCGGAGCATAAAAAGCTCGTACCGACAGAAACTGAAGTCAGGGAAAACCATTGACAAAGAAGTCGAATTACACAAGACCATATTGCATTTTCTGGGCGATCTACTGGACCGCCCTTCTTGTGTTTACATTGTGTTTTACCGGGCTTCTGCTCGGAAAAGCAGATGAAGGCCGGGGACTCCGGGCGGATGGTTTTGTCCTGCTTCTTTTCCTGATCGGAGGTTCGATCCTTTTCTGCACTTTTTTCCTGCGTCCGAGAAAGCAGTATGATGAAAACGGAAAACAGAAGCTGTTTCCGATGCGCCCGTGGCATCTGTTTCTTTTTCTGGGAAATTCGCTGTATTGCTTCTGGATTATCGAGTATGCCAACAATCCGGATATGACAAAGATCAAACCGTTCTACGTTCTGATCAATGTCGGGATCATTTTTGTTTTTCATCTGCTTCTGCTCGGAATATTAAATTCCGTGGGCCGCGCCATGATCGTAGGGCTTTTCAGCTGGTCCGCCTTTGCTTTTATATTCTGGATCGTCTATCAGTTCAGAGGGGAGCCTTTTCAGCTTATAGACATTTCGAATGTCGCGACGGCTCTTACGGTGACGGGGAACTATCAATTTAACATACCCCGTGTTCTTGTAGTCGACATCATCATATTTGCCTGTCTTTTCGGCATCTACCTGCATTTTCCGAGGTGGGTTCTTGTCCGGAAAAGCATTGTCCGAAAGATCTTTCTGCGTGTCGCAGTCGTGGCTGTGGTGATCGGCGGCTATTTCTTCTTTTTCGGAGTACGCTGGAATTCCTGGATCGGAGTCATGACGGATCTGTTTGCTCCGATCAAGACCTATAAGGAATACGGGACGACACTGGGCTTCTTCTGCGTCGGACGATATATGCATCTGGAACCGCCCGAGGAATATTCGGTTGAAAAAACAGAGGAGATCGCGGAAAGATCGGCAGCGGAAACGGCGGATGAAATTTTCAATGTGAGTGACGTTAAACCGACGAATATTATTGCCATTATGAATGAATCCTGGACGGATTACAGCTATACGGGAGATCTGCAGACGGATGTGGATCCGATGCCGTATTATCATTCCATGAAGGAAGATACGATCAAGGGTTATTCTCTGGTGGAGATTACGGGA
>JABUSX010000143.1 GCA_021442545.1 Eubacterium sp.
GTGAGATCATGATCTCACGGGCCGGCGGCGTGTTCTCCTATCCTGCTTCTTTTCTTCTTGTTGCGGCTATGAACCCCTGTCCGTGCGGCTACTATCCGGACAGAAACCGCTGCAGCTGCTCCCCCCGGGAAGTACAGCATTATCAGGGCCGGATCAGTCAGGCACTCCTGGACCGGATCGATCTTCGATGTGAAGTGCCTGCCGCTGAATACCAGGATCTTACAGGAAACGGTACCGCTTCTGTTTCTTCCGAAGAACTGAGAGACCAGGTTCAGGCTGCCTGCCTGATTCAGAAAGAACGCTTTAACGAATCCGCAGTCTATTTTAACAGCGAAATGCATGCCCCGGATATTCATCGCTTCTGCGGCCGAAGCCCGGAAGCCGAACGAATGCTGGAAGCCGCCTACAAGTCACTGCGCATGAGTGCCAGGGGCTATCATCATGTTCTGCGTGTGGCCCGCACGATCGCCGACCTGGAAGACTCCGGGGAAATCAAGGAGGCGCACATTGCAGAGGCCCTCTGTTTTCGATGTGAAGAAACCGATGTGCTCTTTACGGAAGGATGCGGCTAGATATATGAATATGACACAAGACTCCTGCTGTGAAAAAATGTATGTTGTGAAAAAAAATGATCCACTCTACCCGGAAAAGCTGCGTGTATACAGCCGCATGCCGGATCCGGTTTATGTCCTCGGAGAACTGCCGGATCCGTCCCTGCCTTCCGTTTCGATCATCGGATCACGAAACTGCAGCGCATACGGAAAAAAGGAAGCCCTCCGTTTCGGACGGATCCTGGCACAGAACGGTGTCCAGGTCATCAGCGGGATGGCCCGGGGCATTGATTCCTGGGCGCATATCGGAGCCCTGGAAGGCGGCGGAAAGACCTTTGCCATACTCGGCAGCGGTGTCGACGTCTGTTATCCCGTATCTCATGAGAAGCTGTATAACCGTATTCTCTCATGCGGAGGCGGTATTATTTCAGAATTTTGTCCGGGCACACCTGCGCTTCCCCATCATTTTCCGCTGCGGAACCGGATCATCAGCGCTCTGTGCGATGTCCTGCTTGTCGTTGAGGCCAGAAAGCGTTCCGGATCATTGATCACCGTATCCTATGCTTTAGAACAGGGCAAAACAATTTTCGCCGTTCCCGGAAAAAACGAGGATGCCCTGAGCGAAGGCTGCAATCGTCTTCTCTCTGACGGCGCCCTCTTTGCCTGGGGTCCGGAAGCCATTCTGCAGGAGCTTGGGATCATTGCAAAGCATACAGAAACTGCGGAAGCAGGATCCGGAAACACAAAAACTTCCGAAACAGGAATTGCAATAAACAGAATCGGAAAACAGGAACAAGCAAGGACCGGAAATATAAAAGCAGGAAATTCAGGAACAGAATATGCGGAAAACGGAAGTGTGGAAACGGAATGTGCGGAAACGGAAAGTGCGGAAACAGAAAGTGCGGAAACCGGAAGTACAGAAACGGAAAGCGGAAAACCGGGGACGGAAAAGCACCTCCCCGAATCACTCAGGCAGACACCGCACGCCTGCATGATCTATTCTCTGCTCGGCCAGACCGAAAAAAGCATCGATCAGATTCTGGCGGAGACCGGTCTTTCCATGCAGCAGACCGCACCTGCACTTGTCCGTCTCTGTCTGGAGGGTTATGCAGAAGAAGTCCCGGGGAAACGTTATATCCGGCGCAATTTCTTAATGTGATGGTTTTTGCTTTTCGCGCACGAAAAACGATTTATGCTTTTCTCATACGCAGCACATCAAACTGCTGAATTTCATCGGAATCAGACAAGGCTTCCAAATCCAGATGAAGCTCCTGCCGGGCGTGGGGTGCAGATTCCATGCTGTTTCCCTCTGCATCATAGATTCCTCTGACCCGGTACCGCGGCGTCTTTCCGTCCGGTCTCAGCACCTCCAGAATATCATTCCTGAAAAATTTGTTTTTCTGTTCGATCACGATCCGGCCGTTTTCATCTGTTTTCTGAACCATGCCGATGTATGTCGTTTCCGATACATAGGTAGATGAATCGTAGATCTGATCCTGTTCTGTCGGCTTTCCGAAAAAGAATCCCGTCGTAAACCGACGGTTCGTCGTTCCGGAAATCTCCTTCATACACCATTTTTTCAGATCAGCAGAGTATTCCGAAGGATCCTTCAGGCAGGCATCGATCGCCTGTCTGTAGGCCCGTGTGACCGTAGCCACATAAAGAGATGTCTTCATCCGGCCTTCAATTTTGAAGCTGTCGATGCCGGCTCCGATCAGTTCCGGTATATATTCGATCATGCACAGATCTCTGGAATTGAACAGGAAGGTGCCCCTTTCCGTTTCCACAACCGGGAAGAATTCCCCCGGACGTGTTTCCTCTGAAACATAGCAGACTGACGGATCATCTGCGGAAGTATCCTTATGTTCTTCTCCAATCCCCTTGCCGGCAGACGCTCTTTCCTGTACATCCGCAGAAGAATTCTTCTCCTCTTCCTCTGCCGCAGCCGGATCCGATCTGTACAGCCTGTACTTCCATCTGCAGGGATGTGTACAGGCTCCCCGGTTTGCATCTCTCCCGGTCAGAAAATTCGAAAGCAGACAGCGTCCGGAATACGAAATGCACATGGCTCCATGCACAAAGACTTCAATCTCGACACTTCCCTTCAGACGGTCATGCAGATCACGAATTTCAGAAAGTGAGAGTTCCCTGGCCGCAACAACTCTGGCCGCACCCTGTTCTGCCCAGAAACGGAAGGTTCCGTAATTGGTATTGTTTGCCTGTGTACTGATATGCCGCGGAATATCCGGGCAAATCTCCTCTGCCAGCATAAAAACGCCCGGGTCGGCAATGATCAGGCCGTCCGGACGCAGCTTTTCCAGAGTTTTCAGGTAGTTTCTCATCTCAGGGAGATCCGCATTGTGAGCCAGGATATTAACGGCGACAAAAACCTGAACGCCGTGTTCATGAGCAAAGCGGATTGCCCGCTCCATATCTTCCGGAGAAAAATTATCCGCTTTTGCACGCAGACTGAAGGCGTCGCCGCCGATATAGACCGCATCCGCTCCGTAATGGACAGCCACACAAAGTGTTTCCCAACCCCCGGCCGGAACAAGAAGTTCCGGCTTTTTTGACTGAGACCGCATCACCATTGTCCTTCCGCTGTTCCTTCTATGTTTTCTGCCAAGGTTTCATCCAGGGCTTCTTCCAAAGCCTCTTCCGATGTTCCTCCCGAAGTTTTATCGGATGCTTTATCCGTCGTATTTTCTGTGTTTCCTTCCGAGCTGTCCTTCTTCGATCCCATGCCCGGTGCCGTCTTTTTGACCGGAGCCGTTTCCACCTTATCCTGCTGTGCCAGGATCGGCAGCATTTCCTGAACCGTCATCGACGTCTTCAGCGTATAGGTTCCGGGAAGAATCTCGTTATGATATTCCGATAAAAATTCCTGCAGCCAGAAAGCTTCCGGACTCTCTGTCAGAAGCCCCTCTGCACGAAGCATTTTCCCGACATCATAAACGGACATATCTTCCGTGACCGTTACAACAACATTCCGGCCTTCTCCGATATCCACAGGTTTTTCATCAAATGCTTCATGGCCAAGTGAATATGCCTTCGTCCCGATGTAGATCAGGATAATGACCATAAATGCATAAATGAGGATACGCAGGATGCCTTTTATCCCGAAAAGTGCCGCCTTATAGCCGCGGCTCTTATGTTTTCTCTTTGTTTCACTCATTATTCGGACTCCTGCCTGTTACTTTCTGCCGAACAGCATTTCAGACTATCCGGATGAACGGTCTGATCTTTCCCTGATCCGTGAACCCCGAAAACCTTTCAGGCTTCCATGATGATCGGAAGGATCATCGGACGTCTCTGTGTTTTTTTCCATACATAGGAACTCAAAGAATCCTTAACCGTATTCTTGATTTTTCCCCAGTCTGTGACCCTTGCATCCATGCACTTTTCCAGTGCCTCTTCCGCAGCCATGCGCGCTCCGTCCATCAGATCCTCGGATTCCCTTACGTACACAAATCCGCGGGATACAATATCCGGGCCGGATACGATCTCGCCGCTGCGGCTTTCCATGGTCATGACCACGATAATGATTCCGTCTTCCGAAAGTTTCTGGCGATCACGCAGAACGATATTCCCCACATCACCGACACCGAGACCATCCACAAGGATATCTCCCGTTTCGACATGCCCCGTGACCTTTGCCTCTTCCTCATCCAGTTCCAGAACATCCCCGCAGTGAAGAATGAAAATATGATCTTTATCATATCCCAGTTCCCCGGCCAGATTGGCATGAGCCTTCAGATGACGGGATTCACCATGAACCGGTATCACAAATTTCGGACGGATCAGTGTATACAGCAGTTTGATCTCCTCCTGGCAGGCATGCCCGGAGACATGTACATCCTGGAAGATCACGTCTGCTCCTTTTTTGCAGAGTTCGTTGATGACGTTCGACACGGCTCTCTCGTTTCCGGGAATCGGGTGGGAACTGAAAACGATCAGGTCTCCGTGCCGGATCGATACTTTTCTGTGAATGTCTGCAGCCATCCGGGAAAGTGCAGCCATGGATTCTCCCTGGCTTCCGGTCGTGACCAGAACCATCTTATCATCCGGATAATTTTTCATCTCATCGATGTCGATCAGCGTGTTTTCCGGAATATCCAGATACCCGAGTTCGGTTGCCGTCCGGATGATATTCGTCATGCTGCGGCCTTCCACCACGACCTTGCGCCCGAAGCGGTAAGCCGCATTAATGATCTGCTGGACGCGGTCCACATTCGACGCAAAAGTCGCAACAATAATCCGCTCTTTCTGATGTCCTGCAAAAATGCTGTCAAAGGTCTTTCCGACACTGCGTTCCGACATCGTAAAGCCGGGGCGTTCCGCATTCGTACTGTCGCACATCAGTGCAAGCACACCCTTTTTTCCGATCTCGGCAAAGCGCTGCAGATCGATGGCATCACCAAAGACCGGCGTATAATCGACCTTGAAATCGCCTGTATGTACAACGATTCCGGCGGGAGAATAGATCGCCAGAGCCGCAGCATCCTGGATGCTGTGATTTGTCTTGATAAATTCAACCCGGAATCTGCCGAGGCTGATTGACTGACCGAAACGAACCGTTTTTCTTTTCACTGCATCCAGAAGTTTATGTTCTTCCAGTTTCCGTTCGATCAGACCGAGTGTCAGTTTTGTACCGTAGACCGGTACATTGATGGTGCGCAGCACATAGGGAAGCGCGCCTATATGATCTTCATGGCCGTGTGTGATCACAAAGCCTTTTACTTTATCCAGATTTTCCTTCAGATAACTCACATCGGGAATAACCAGGTCGATACCCAGCATGTCATCTGCAGGAAATGCAAGTCCGCAGTCCACAACTACGATGCTGTCTTCATATTCAAATGCCGTAATGTTCATCCCGATCTGTTCCAGTCCTCCTAACGGGATGATCTTCAGTTTTCCTGTTTCTTTATGTTCTTTCAAATGTTTCCTCCATCAATTGCTCAAATATCCGATAAACGGCGTCCAGTTCGTTCTCATCATCCACCATGACATAGCAGGCCTCACTCTCTCCGTCCTCGGAAAGGTCTTTTAAAATATAGGCCGTTGCCTCGTCTCCGTCTGAATCCGTAACCAGAAGGTAGGATGTACCCGCGATACGGGTTTCTTCTTCCACATACAACTCCAGAACTTCACCATCTTCCGTTTTAAAAGCAAGTTTTTCAATCATTTTTATTATTCCCGTTTCCGGTTTTCTCCCGGACTCTGTTCCTGTTTCGTATTCAGGTTTCCGTTCTCTTCCGGGCTTAGTTTCAGTCCGGCTTCCTGTTTTACTCTGTTCCGGATTTCGTTTCAGTCCGGTTTCCTGTCTTTATTCCGTTCTCTGTTTTTTATTCTGTTCTCTGTCCAGATATGTCTGTAAAATAAAAACAGCAGCGATTTCGTCGACTGCTTCCTTTCGGGCCTGCCCGCGAAGATCCAGTTCATTCATGGTGCGTATAGCTTCCACGGTCGTCAGTCTTTCATCTTCCAGCACAACCGGCAAAGCTGTTCTGCGCTCCAGCATATCACGAAAAGCCAGTGTTTTCTCTGCACGCTCCCCGATCTCATTGTTCAGAAGCTTCGGAAACCCCAGAACGATCGTCTGAACATCATAGGCACGCACCAGTTCCTCAATGCGGGCAAGGGTTCTGCGAAGCTTTGTCTCCTTCTCACGGCGTATGATTTCAACTCCCTGGGCAGTCAGCCCCAGGGCATCACTTACGGCTACCCCGACTGTCTTCGCACCGTAATCCAGACCCAGGACTCTGCATACCGCAGCACTCATCCTTTTGTCTCCTTTTCACAGGTTACTTTCCGTACTTGCTGCGAATGTACTCTTTAAGGAGTTCTTCAATCAGCTCATCACGTTCCACCTTCATGATCATGCTCCTCGCTCCGTTGTGGCTCGTGATATATGTGGGATCTCCGGACATGATATAACCGACGATCTGGTTGACCGGATTATATCCCTTCTCTGCCATTGCGTGATATACAATGTCAAGGACTCTTTTGACTGATATCTCCTTTTCCTGGATTACCTCAAAAAACTGCGTATTTCCAAAATCCGCCAAGTCTTTTCCTCCGTTTTAAGTTCAAAAATCCCATAGATAGTTTATTATACCTAAGAACTCCCTTTCACGCAAGCAATACGCCCCTCTGCTCATCCCCGGAAATGCCTGACGGCCGTTGTTCCGGCTTCAGGTCCTTTTCACGCAAGCAGAATGCCGTCCCTGGATGCAAAGAGGTTTCTTATGAAAAACCTGATGTTCTTTTTCACGCAAACAGAATGCCGTCCTGCACATTTTGAGGGACCACGGTCTGCAGTCTGCCGCTCAGATCTGTTTCACTTCTGAACAACACCTTCTGATAGCGTGTCCCGTGTCCGGCCTGAAAGATCACGCCGTTTTCGCAGACCGTTTCCTCAAACAGCACTTCCAGAGGCTTATGAAGAAACTGCTGCAGATAGGCCTGTTGATTTATGTCATGTTTTTCAAGCAGTCGTCTTACACGGTCTTTTTTGATCTGCTCCGTACACTGACCATCCATGGAAGCTGCCCTGGTTCCTTCTCTGCGGGAATACGGAAAAACATGGGTCTCGAAAAAACGGATGCGGTCGGCAAACGCAAGAGTTTCGGCAAATTCCTCTTCCGTCTCCCCGGGAAATCCGGCAATAATGTCCGTTGTCAGCGCCGGTTCGTCGAAAACGCGCCGCAGGATCGCCGTTTTGTCCGCAAATTCCTCCGGCGTATAGCGCCGTCCCATCCGTTTCAGAACCGTACCGCAGCCACTCTGCAGGGACAGATGAAAATGCGGGCAGAGACGCGTCAGGGAAGCCAGGCTTTCCGCTGTTTTTTCTGTAATATAGGAGGGTTCCAGAGAACCGAGGCGCAGCCGTTCGAGCCCTTCTGTTTCATGCACCATGCGGATCAGATCCGTCAGATCGATGCCTGCTCCCAGATCCTTTCCGTACGAACAGATATGGATGCCCGTCAGCACGATCTCCTTCGCTCCGCTCTGCACAAGCAGTTTTGCCTCATTGCAGACATCCTCCGGCAGGCGGCTTCTTACCCTGCCGCGTGCATAAGGAATGATACAGTAGGTACAGAACATATCGCAGCCATCCTGTGCCTTGATATATGCTCTTGCTCCTTTTGAGGCATGATCAACCTGAAGTGCTTCGTACGTTCTGTCATGCAGCAGATCCGACGCAGCCGTATGTTTGTTTCCGGTTTCCAGAAAAGTTTTGATCTGTTCGGCAAGTTCCTTCTTCCGGGCGCTTCCGATGACCAGATCAATGGCCGGATCCTTTTCCAGTTCTTCTCCCCGCATCTGTGCATAACAGCCGACCGCCACCACAACAGCATCCGGATTCATTTTTTTTGCTCTGTGCAGGATCTGCCTGGATTTCCGGTCCGCAATATTGGTCACTGTACAGGTATTGATCACATATACATCTGCACCGGGAGCAAACGGAACGATCTTATAGCCATCTGCTTCGAGCATCTGCATCATGGCTTCCGTTTCATATGCATTGACCTTGCAGCCCAGATTATGAAAAGCCGCCTTACGTTCCATAGTCCCCCCTGATCCGCAGCACCTTTCCTGTTTTCATTTCCGTGCGTCCGGGCAATCTCACTGCACATAGCCTTGTGCCGGTATGCTTCCGGACAATTTCGTCTGTATTACGTACTCTTGCCTTTTTCCGTGTTTACGTATGTTGCAGTCTGTATCGCAGTTCCGGTTTTTCCCCTTCTCTTCATGCGACATACTGTGCTGCGTACCCTTGACTTTTTCCAACGTTCTAAGTATGATAATTGCAAGGTATACATATCTTGTCTGCATAGCATAAGAAAGGCGTTCTACATGAAAACTATTCGTATTTCTCTTAATTCCATCGAAAAAGTAAAACGGTTTGTAAACACGATTTCTCAGTTTGACAACGATTTTGATCTGGTTTCCGGCAGATACGTTATTGACGCCAAATCCATTATGGGTATCTTCAGTCTTGATCTTTCGAGACCGATCGATCTCTCTGTTCATGCCGACGGAGAAGAACTCAACGCCATCATGGAAGCCCTTAAAGAATACGAGGTCTGACAGAAGATACGCAAACACAATCTGTTAAACGCCATTTCCCGTCCCGGCCGGTTCTCCGACCGGGACGGTTTGTTTTATCCGATCCGGATCAGTTCTGCTTCATCCACGGCTTTTTTCACCATGTCTTCAATTTCGTCTCCGAGTTTTGTTTCCGACTTTTCGATTACGGAAAGAATCGGATGTGTTACCGGATGCTTTGCCACAAAGATCGTACAGCAGTCTTCAAAAGGCTGGATCGAGGTCTCATAGGTTCCGATCTTTTCGGACACGGTTACGATATCCTGCTTGTCAAAACCGATCAGAGGACGGAACACCGGCATGGTGCAGACGGCATCCGTACACACCAGACTGTCGATGGTCTGGCTTGCTACCTGGCCGATGCTTTCTCCGGTAATCAGTCCCTTTGCACCGTCAAGCCCTGCAAACGCTTCTGCGATACGCATCATATAACGGCGCATAATGATCGTCAGCTCCTCGTGAGGACATTTTTCATAGATTGCGAGCTGGATATCCGTAAAGTTCACAACATGAAGACGGATCGGACCGCAGTATTTTGATACCTGTTCCGCCAGGTCCACGACCTTCTGTTTCGCGCGTTCACTTGTATAGGGCGGCGCATGAAAATATACGGCATCAAGCTGGACTCCGCGCTTTGCAACCATATAACCGGCAACCGGCGAATCGATGCCCCCCGAAAGCAGCAGCATTGCACTGCCGTTCGTCCCGACCGGCATCCCTCCGGGGCCGGGGATCTCCGCGGAATACATATAGATTTCCGAGCGGATCTCAACGGAAAGCAGGATATCCGGTTCATGCACATTCACCTTCAGTCCCGGGCAGGCACCCAGGATTGCTTCTCCAAGATCAGCTGCCAGCTTCATGGATTCGATCGGATATCTTTTATTTGCACGGCGCACATAGACCTTAAAGGTTTTTTCCTCATGCGGATAGGTTTCTTTCATATAATC
>JABUSX010000280.1 GCA_021442545.1 Eubacterium sp.
TCCACTTTTTTCTCTCACGATATGAACAGAGAACCAGAATTCCCGAATCAATAAAGATCGTTTTCAGTTTTGGATTTCTGTTGAATTCGGCGATGTAATAATCACTGTTCTGGATACGTTCGCCGTTTTCTTCGCTGATCAGTAATACGCAGCGGCACAGAGTTCCGGGTTTCCACATGGAGGAGAGAGCCTGATCGTGAAGGTCCGTATGTGTTATGCGCTCGCCCCGGATCAGCCCGACAAGAATGTTTTTGTAGGCGTTGTCTGTCAGGCGTGTATATTCCGGATGCCGGTGCATTTCCACACTGAGGATGTCGGCAAGTGTATCCACAAAAGACAGCTCCTCATTCCGCATGGGGCCGCCTACGATAAAAATTCCAAGATATGCGATGATCCTTCCTTTGTATGAGATCTTCTGCAGAATGCGGGGAACTCTTTCGGCCAGACCGATATCCAGAAGAAAAGCCTTGCTGCTCCGGTTGACTTTGTCGGTGATCCCCTGATTCTGGAAGGCGCGGACATTTCTGGCGTTGCAGCAGCCTCTTTCCTGAGCTTCCTGCCATACCTCGTCTTCGAAATCCATGCCGTTGTCATGCATGGCAATGACTTCATAAGAGCTGGTTGTCAGGATAATGGGTCGGTTCATGACTTTTGCTGCGGCCCGGATGATTTCTTTAATGCCGTTTCCTTTGATCAGCATTTCCGTAACGACAGAAAGATTGCGTTCATGCTCGCTTTCCGAAAGAAGCAGTGTCTGCAGAAGAGAAAACAGCTCGGGCAGGGATCTGTCCCATTGAACCTGTATATGAGGCAGATCTTCGATCGGGGATGCCTGATTTATGAAAAGGAAGATTCCGTTTCCGGAAGGGTTCCTGAATGAAGAAGTCTGATCTTCCGGACAAAGGTACAGGACATCGGACAGAGTCTTTTTGCCCCTGGTAAAAAAATCAATTCCGATGATACTGTCATCCGGATCAACGCTGAAGGCAACAACATTTTCCCCTAATTGTTTCAGAAAAGCCTGTATTTTTACCATACCGTTCCTCCCGGTGCTTTATGCACAATATTATACAGGAAAGATGAGCTTTTATCACATTGATAATACGCTTTCGGAAGATATAATTGAAAGAAAGAGGCATATCAGAAGAGTAAAAACTTGCTTTACAGGGATCACGTTTTTAAGAAAAAGGAGGTACACGACGTATGGCTAACAACTTCACCCATCTGCTTTCCAGAGGAAAAATCAAAAACATGGATCTGAGAAACCGCATTGTCATGTCTCCGATGGGCACCTTCTCGGAGCACAGAGACGGTTCTCCCTCTCCGGCTCAGATCGAGTATTACCGCAGAAGAGCCAGAGGCGGAGCCGGTATGATTCTGGTCGAAGCCCAGTATGTAACAAATAAGACGGATCCGTGGATCGATTATATCAGCACCGCGGATACGGAGCAGCAGAGAAGAGGCTGGGATGCCATCATTCAGGCCATCCATGCCGAGGGGGCAAAGGCCTGCCTCCAGCTGGGCTGCGGTCTCGGGAGAAATGCCTTCCCCTTCAGTGATGCACAGATGGTTTCCGCATCCGAGGTTCCGTCATTCTATTTCCCGGACAGACTTTGCCGTGCATTCACGGTAGATGAGATCCACGATATTGTCGCTTCCTTCGGCCGGGCTGCTTTTCGGGCAAAGGCTGCAGAAGCAGATGCCATTGAGATCCATGCACACAGCGGATATATTCTTGACCAGTTCATGACTCCCGCATGGAACAAACGTACAGACGAATACGGCGGCACCTTCGAAAAGAGAATGCGCTTTGTCAAAGAGATCTATGAAGCCATGCGGAATGCTGTGGGTCCTGACTTCCCGATCCTGATGCGTATGGCGTCAGATCATGATTTCGACGGCGGCCGTACCCTGGAAGAGAGTATTGAGATCGTGAATTACATGAAAGATCTTGGTGTGGATGCCTTTGATATCGACCGCGGCTGTTATGAAAGAAAGCGCTGGATCGTGCCTTCCATTTATACCGGAATTTCCTGTATGGCAGAAGGAGCGGCGGCTATCAAGGCTGCCTGCAATGTTCCGGTTCTCTGCTCGGGTACCCATACGCCTGAATCGGCCGAAAAGCTGCTGGAAGAGGGAAAGGTTGATTTCATCATGATGGGACGTGCCCTGATCGCGGATCCGGATCTCCCCAACAAGCTTATCGACGGTCAGAGAGAAGACGTACGCCCCTGTCTTTTCTGCAATCAGATCTGTGTCCAGCGTCTGTATGAAGACAGAGTCATCGGCTGTGCCATCAATGCGCAGGCTGTAAATGAACTGGATTATCCGATCGTAAAGACGGAAACCCCGAGAAGGGTCACTGTTGTAGGCGGCGGCCCGGGCGGTCTCGAGGCGGCAAGAGTCGCGGCTGAGCAGGGGCATATCGTGACGCTTTATGAAAAGACAGGAGAGCTGGGAGGACAGCTGCTTCCGGCATCCAAGCCCTCGTTCAAGGAAAGGCTCGCCGCATTTGTGGAATATGAAAAAACGCAGATCGAAAAGCTCGGCGTGCAGGTGATCTACGATACAGAGATCACACCGGACAGCCCGGAACTTGCAGCGGCCGACCGGATCATTCTGGCACTTGGCGCGACACCGATCGTGCCGCCCATCGAGGGCATCTGTCAGGAAAACGTGGTGGAAGTCACGGATGCACACATGCATCCCGAAAAGGTAAAAGGAAACCGGATCCTGGTTGCCGGCGGCGGCATGTCCGGCTGTGACTGTGCACTGGAACTGGCAATGGAAGGCAAAGAAGTGACAATTGTCGAAATGCTGGACGACCTGTGTCCCAATGCCATTCTGGATAACCGGAACCCGCTTATGTTTGCCCTGGAGGAGCATAAGGTGAATATCCTCTGCGGTGCGAAGATCGAGAAATTTGCGGATTCGGAAGTCGTTATCACAAAGGACGGAGAAGAAAAGACGATCGCGTATGATACCGCCATCTATGCCTTTGGCACAAGGAGCAGCAGCGGCATGATCGATGCTGTCTGCGAGAAGTATCCGACGACTGCCGTTGTGGGCGACTGTGTGAAGATCGGTCAGGTGGCGGAAGCCGTCCGCGGCGGATTCTTCGCGGCCTGGTCCATTCACTGAAACATTTTGTTTCACCGGGTTCTGCACAGAAAAACATATAAAGCAGTAAACAGCTGACGGTAAACCGTAAGCAGTAAACAAAAAGCACCCATCGGATCTGCCGGCGGGTGCTTTTTGTTATAAGGAAGACTATAGGAAAAAATAGTATGAAAGGTAGTTTTAAAAATAATTCAAAAGATAATATAATCTACTAAAAAGAAAATAAGGAGGAAAACCATGGAACGTGTATACAACTTTCTGAAAGAAGCACAAACCTATTACCTGGCAACCATAGAAGGAGACCAGCCAAGAGTACGTCCCTTCGGAACCGTGATGATCTATGAAGGAAGGCTCTACATTCAGACCGGCAAGGTAAAACCGGTATCAAAACAGATCGAAGCCAACGGAAAGGTGGAGATCTGTGCATTCAAAAACGGAGAATGGGTACGTGTTGCAGGGGTTCTTGCGGAAGACGATCGCCGGGAAGTGCGTCAGGCCATGCTGGATCTTTATCCGGAACTTCAGTCCATGTACAAAGCGGATGACGGCAATACAGTCGTATATTACTTCAAAGAAGCCGAAGCCACGTTTGCATCCTTTGCATCGGCACCGGAAACTGTAAAATTCTGAAGAACCGTGAAAAAACGGAATTTCACAATCAGCAAACGCCTCTGCAGACAATCCCGGACGACATCGGCAATAATGCAAAATCCGGGAAAGTCTTGCATTTATGCGTTTTCGGCTCTATAATTTCGTAGGGTTTCTTTTCGCAGAATTTAATAAAATAAAGAAACGGATGTTCGCGAAATCCGGCACTTCCGACGGCTTGGCCGGAAACCCGGAACAAAGACATACTGAGGCCCGAAACAGAGATTTATTGTTCAAGAGAAATAGAAAGGCAGGTTCTGAACATGAAAAAAGTACTGGTTGGTGTGTTGATGGCAGCTATGGCAGTATCCCTTGTCGGCTTCGGCGCGAAGCCCGCAGATGCGGCAGATGTCAAAACGGTGGAAGCGGGCAAGCTTCATATGGCAACAAATGCTGCATTCCCTCCCTATGAGATGACGACGGATGACGGCGGATACGAAGGCATCGACGTGGAAATTGCCACCGAGATCGCAAAGAAACTCGGCCTTGAACTGGTTGTCGATGATATGGATTTTTCGTCTGTCATTACCGTTGTGCAGACCGGCAAGTCAGACATTGCCATGGCAGGTCTTACAGTGACGGATGAACGGAAGAAAAACGTTGACTTTACGGATTCCTATGCCACAGGCATTCAGTCCATCATCGTTCCGGAAGGCTCCGATATTGCGACAGCTGATGACCTTGCAGACCATATGATCGGAACACAGGAAGGCACGACAGGCTTCTTCTACTGCACAGATGATTTCGGCGAGGAATTTGTACTTTCCTATCCGAACGGAGCGACGGCAGTTCAGAACCTGCTTGCAGGCAAAGTCGATGCAGTGGTTATCGATAATGCACCGGCCCAGGCTTTCGTAGAAGCCAATGACGGTCTGGTACTTCTGGATACCGAGTATGTGACAGAAGACTATGCGATCGGTGTTTCCAAAGATAATCCCGATCTGTGCGCTGCAGTCAACGGAGCTCTGAAAGACCTGATCAAAGACGGTACCGTAGCGAAGATCGTTGAAAAGTACATTCCGGTCGAATAAAGATTAAAAGGGCTGTATCGCTTTAGAAGCGTCATTCTTCATGACAAATGTTCCCTGAACGGACATAAGCCGGAATGACGCTTCAAATGTATACGGAATAAACAGAAAATTGAAAGAAAAAGCAGGATGCAGATATGATTGATCAGTTTGTACAGAGTTTTATTGAAGGCGATCGCTGGAAACTGTATCTGAAGGGACTGGGCGTATCCGTAGTGGTTACACTCGGGGCTCTGGTGATCGGAATCGGGCTGGGTGTTCTTGTTGCGATCATCCGGACACGTTATGATCAGCAGGGTGAAAACAAACGCTCCGGGATACTTGCATTTTTGAACAAGATATGTCAGATCTACATTACGGTGATCCGGGGAACGCCGATGATGGTTCAGCTTCTGATCATGGGTCTTGTTATTTTCGCGGCAAGCCGGAATCTTATAGGAATCGCAATTCTGACGTTCGGTATCAATTCCGGTGCCTATACCGCGGAAACGATCCGAAGCGGAATTATGTCGATCGATCCGGGACAGATGGAAGCCGGCCGCTCGCTCGGTATGAGCTATGCGACGGTCATGAAAGATATCATCATTCCGCAGGCCATCAAGAATATTCTTCCGGCACTCGGCAATGAGCTGATTACTCTGTTTAAGGATACTTCGCTTGTAACCGTGATCGGGCTGACGGATCTGACAAAGGTTGCCATGCAGATCCAGGCCAGGACCTATCAGGCTTTTATGCCTTTTATCGGCATTGCGCTCATGTACCTGGTCATCGTGTTGATCCTGACAAAACTGTTGGCATTACTGGAAAGGAGGCTCCGCAGAAATGAAGGAAGCAGCAAACGGCACAGAGACATGCACTGATACTCTGATCCGGGTCGAACACCTTTCCAAAAGTTTCGGAGACAATCAGGTTCTCCGGGATATTTCAACAGAGATTAAAACAGGAGAAAAAGTCGTGATCATCGGGGCTTCGGGCTCCGGAAAATCGACCTTTCTTCGCTGTCTGAACCTGCTTGAAACACCTACTTCCGGAAAGGTCTATTTTGACGGAAAGGAAATAACGGATCCGTCCACAGACATCAATGCAGTCCGGTGCGACATGGGAATGGTCTTTCAGCATTTTAATCTGTTCCCGAATATGACGGTGCGCCGCAATATCACACTCGCGCCTGTCCGGACAGGGCGTATGAAGCAGGAAGAGGCCGATGCTGTGGCAACGCGTCTTCTGGAACGGATCGGGCTGCCGGAAAAGGCGGAAACGTATCCCAATATGCTCTCCGGCGGACAGAAACAGAGGATCGCGATCATCCGGGCGCTTGCCATGAATCCGAAGATGCTTCTTTTTGATGAGCCTACCAGTGCGCTTGATCCCGAAATGGTCGGCGAAGTGCTTGAGGTCATGAAAGAGCTTGCTGATGAAGGAATGACGATGGCCGTTGTTACGCATGAAATGGGATTTGCAAAAGAAGTGGCAACCCGTGTTCTGTTTATCGATGAGGGCATCATAAAGGAAGAAAATACGCCGGATGCGTTTTTCGAAAATCCGAAAGATCCGAGACTGCAGGATTTCCTTTCAAAGGTGCTTTGATATCGGAATTACTTAAAGTTTTTTTGATGTCTGAATCACTGTGAACGTTGATTTGTGTATGTGCGAACGGTTTTCCGCAGGAACGATTATGTGTATGTACCGGCGCGCATATGAACTGTTGTACAGATAATTGGAGGAATTATGTCAAACAAAAAACCGACCGTACTCATGATCCTGGACGGATTCGGAGAGAATCCGTCGAACGAACATAATGCCATTGCACTGGCAGAGACACCGAATATTGACCGTTTAAAGGCAGAGTGCCCCTATGTACAGGGCAATGCAAGCGGACTGGCTGTCGGTCTTCCGGACGGACAGATGGGCAATTCGGAAGTCGGCCATATGAATATGGGAGCCGGCCGGGTTGTGTACCAGGATCTGACCCGGATCACGAAGGCAATCGAAGACGGAGACTTTTTTGAAAACGCAGAATTGAAGATGGCCATGGAGCGCGTAAAAGAAAAGGGAACGTCCCTGCATCTTTTCGGACTGCTGTCGGACGGCGGCGTTCACAGCCACAATACGCATCTTTACGCGCTGCTTGAGATGGCGAAGCGCGAAGGGCTCGAAAAAGTATATGTTCACTGTTTCATGGACGGACGGGATACGCCTCCTGCCTCCGGCAAAGAGTATGTGGCCGAGCTCGTGGAAAAAATGAAAGAAATCGGTGTCGGACAGATCGGCGTGATCTCCGGAAGATATTACGCAATGGATCGGGATAACCGCTGGGACCGCGAAGAAAAGGCATATATGGCTCTGACAAAAGGAGAAGGTGCAGACGGCGGAACGGATCCCGTGGCGGCGATGCAGGCTTCTTACGATGCGGGTGTAAACGATGAGTTCGTTCTTCCGACGGTCATGAAGAAGGAAGACGGAACACCTGTCACCGTGATCTCCGACGGGGATGCGGTCATCTTTTATAACTTCAGACCGGACAGAGCCCGCGAGATTACACGTGCTTTCTGTGATCCGGATTTTGCCGGTTTTGAAAGAAAGCAGCTCAAGGATCTGACCTATGTCTGCTTTAAGGATTATGATGAGACGATCCCCAATAAATATGTTGCCTTCAAAAAAGAAAAGATCGTGAATACGTTCGGTGAATATCTGGCAGCACATAAGATGAAGCAGGCCAGAATCGCGGAAACGGAAAAATATGCACATGTGACATTCTTCTTCAACGGAGGCGTTGAGGAACCGAACGAGGGCGAAGACAGAATCCTCGTTAATTCTCCGAAGGTTGCAACCTATGATCTGCAGCCGGAGATGAGCGCTTATGAAGTCTGCGATAAGTTTTGTGAAGCGGTTCGTTCCGGTGTGTATGATGTGATCATCATCAATTTTGCAAATCCGGATATGGTCGGTCATACGGGTGTGGAAGGCGCTGCAGTCAAAGCGATTGAGGCGGTGGACACCTGTGTGGGCAGGGCCTGTGAAGCGATCAGAGAAGCCGGCGGGCAGATGTTCCTCTGTGCCGATCACGGTAATTCGGAATACATGGTCGATGAAAAGACCGGAGAACCCTTCACGGCGCATACGACAAATCCTGTACCGTTCATCCTGTTCAATGCAGATCCTTCATGGAAACTGGCAGAAGGGGGACGCCTCTGTGACATCGTTCCGACTCTGATCGATATGATGGGAATGGAACAGCCGGCTGAGATGACAGGACATTCTCTTCTGATCAGAGAATGAGCTTCTGATCATACGAAAAACAGACCGGTATCTTCGGGAAAAGGGCGATCTGTTTACAAAAGATTCTTTTAAAAGGGCAGGATCGTCTGTGGTATATTGTATTTGCCTGTTGAATTACAAATCTGTCTGTGGTAAGATAGTTGCCGTTGAATAGAATGTCGGAGGTTTGCCGTGAGTGCATTACGTATTTTTTTAACAATTCTGTTTATTGCTGACTGTGTTGCAATGGTTGTGCTGATTCTGATGCAGCAGGGGAAAACAGAGGGCCTGGGAGCGCTGGCCGGTATGAGTTCATCGAATGATAATACATACTGGAGCAAGAACAAGGGTCGTTCGCAGGAAGGACGGCTGGTCACAATCACAAGGATTCTGGCGATCGTGTTCGTTGCGCTCGCACTTATACTGAATACGGGAATTTGAGTTTTCGTATCATTCAGACAGAACAGGCCGCTGCAGCTGCGCAGCGGCCTGTTCTGTCCGATTGGTAAGGAAATACTTAAGAGGAAACGAGAAATGGCAAAGGAAAAGGGCCAGCGCCTGATTGCAAACAACAAAAAGGCTTATCATGATTATTTCATTGAAGAAAAGATCGAAGCCGGAATCGAACTTGTAGGTACGGAAGTGAAATCCTGCCGTATGGGCAAATGTTCGATCAAGGAAGCCTTTATCCGGGTGGAACGTGGTGAAATGTTTGTATACGGCATGCATATCAGTCCGTACGAAAAGGGGAATATTTTCAACCGTGATCCGCTTCGGGTCCGGAAACTACTTCTTCACAAGAGTGAAATCCGGAAGCTGGAAGGACAGGTCGCACAGAAAGGCTATACACTCGTCCCTCTGACTGTCCACTTTTCCAATTCAAGGATCAAGGTGGATATCGGTCTTGCAAAAGGGAAAAAGCTCTTCGATAAACGCCAGAGTATCGCGAAAAAGGATATGCGGCGTGAAGCGGAGAGAGAGTTCAAGCAGACGGGAATACGTGTGTAACTGTTTTGCGGAAACGTTGATACGGTAGATTTTTAACTGAGACAGATATATAATAAGATATCTGCTCCGGCACATACATTGCAGTAACAAAAGGGCACCCCATTATATTCGGGCCAGTACTGGTTTCGACGGGGATCTTGAAGTTTGGGAAGCCATCCGCGGACTCCGGGACCGCGCAATAACCTGGAAATTAAAATTAAACGCAGACGAAAAATCGTTCATGCCCGCTGCCGCCTGAGGCAGCTGTCTGACCCGGAGGTTCCCGTGCCTGCGGCGAAGGCATCATCCTAAGACGGGGAACGTTTTTATCAAAGCTTTGAGATAAAAAACGATTTTATGAAGCTACCGGGACCGCCGACCTGCCGATCGGAAAGCGGTCCGGGGAATCTGTTCAGACCGGCTGTGATGGAAGAAGCCAACCGGATAGGTTTTCGGACGCGGGTTCGATTCCCGCCTGGTCCACTTACGAGATTGATCCGTGAAGATTGTATATTCTTTACGGATCCGTTTTTTTTC
>JABUSX010000341.1 GCA_021442545.1 Eubacterium sp.
CTGGAGGGGCTTTCTCTTCGGAATGTCGAATTAAAGATCCGCTGCGGGAAAAAGATTTTTTCTGATTTCGGAGAGATGCTTTTTACGCATTTCGGAATAAGCGGACCGCTTGTCCTGACTGCATCAGCCAGATTCGGTAAAATTCTCGAAAATGAAAGCTGTCCGGCGTTCATTGATCTGAAACCCGCAGTCTGTATTGAGGAACTGGACCGCCGGCTGATCCGTGAGTTTTCCGAAGCTCCGAACCGTTCTCTGAAAAATGTTCTCAGAAAACTGCTGCCGGCCAGTCTTTGTCCGGTTATGGCGGAGTTATCCGAAATCGGGAAAGAAACAGCGGGAGAAATACCTGTCCGGGATATCACAAAAGCGGAACGCCATCGGCTTGCAGAGCTTATAAAAGCCTTTCCGCTGACGATTACGGGAACCGGACGCTGGGAGGAAGCTGTCATCACACAGGGAGGGATTTCCGTAAAAGAGATCGACCCTGCCACGATGCAGTCCAGACTTTGTCCGGGATTGTATGCGGCCGGCGAGGTACTGGATCTGGACGCATTAACCGGCGGTTTTAATCTTCAGATCGCCTGGACGACCGGTTATGCTGCAGGTAAGGCTGCAGGAAAAAGCTGAAAGAAATCGTGACATTTACTGCCGAAGTGTTTAAAAGGAGCAAAGGGAACAAAAGGAGAAAAAATGGGCTTTCAGATTGCAATAGATGGTCCGGCGGGAGCCGGAAAAAGCACAATCGCAAAGGCTGCCGCATCAGAACTTGGCTTTGTTTATATTGATACGGGTGCCATGTACAGAGCGCTGGGTCTTTTCTGTCTGCGTAAAGGAATCAATATTCAAAGCGAAGAAGATGTAACAGCCTGTCTTCAGGATGCGGAGGTTGATCTGGATATGTCCGGAGGAATACAGCATGTTCTGCTGAACGGAGAGGATGTGAACGGATACATCCGGACGGAAGAAGTCGGGATGGCCGCATCCGTTGTCAGCCGGTATAAGGAAGTTCGCGCCGGTCTGGTCGGAAGACAGCAGAAGATCGCCGGCTCTCAGAATATCGTCATGGACGGACGGGACATCGGCACAGTTGTGCTTCCGGATGCTCAGCTGAAGATTTTTCTGACGGCAGGAGTACATGTGCGTGCCTTACGCCGGCAGAAGGATCTGGAAATGAGCGGAAAAACAGCTGACCTTAAAGAAATTGAAAAAGATATTGAGGAGAGGGACCTTCAGGACAGAACCCGAAAGGAGTCTCCTCTGGTACAGGCTCCGGATGCCGTTTATCTGGACACATCAGATATGACGATTTCGGAAGTAACAGATTACATCCTGAATCTTGCAGAAACAAGAATGGCACAGGGCAGGGAATTATGAAGGTGCTGAAAGCTAAAACGGCCGGGTTCTGCTTTGGTGTCAGAAGAGCGGTGGATCTGGTCATACAACAGGCCGAAAAACAGAACGGGCCTGTATATACGTACGGACCGATTATTCACAACGAACAGGTAGTAAGCGAACTTTCCGGAAAAGGTGTCCGCGTCCTGAATTCACTGGACGAGCTGAATACACTTAAGGAAGGAACTCTGATCATCCGTTCCCATGGCGTATCACGCAGGGAAGAGGAGATTATGAAGCAATCGGGACTGAAGATCCTTGACGCGACCTGTCCCTTTGTCAAAAAGATCCACCGTATAGCCGAAGAAGCCGGACGGAGCAGAAAAACCTTTCTCATTGCAGGAGACCCGGATCATCCGGAGGTAAAAGGGATTACCGGCTGGACTTCCGGAAGAACGGAAGTGATACGCGATGCAGAAGATGCGGCCCGGATCCCGCTGGCGGAAAATGAACATTTTGTACTTGCGGCTCAGACCACTTTTCACGCCGGAAAGTTTCAAGATATTGTTGAAATTTTAAGGGAAAGGGGTTATGATGATTTCGTTATGAATACCGTCTGCAGTGCCACGGATGAGCGGCAGGCGGAAGCGCGGGAGATCGCAAAAACGGTAGATGCTATGGTTGTCATAGGAGGCAGACATAGTTCAAATACACGTAAACTGGTTGAGATCTGCAGTGAAAGCTGCAGAAATACTTACTTTATTGAGACACTGGGTGACTTGGATTCGAAGCCTTTTCAATCATTCTCGTGCGTAGGTATCACAGCCGGAGCATCTACACCTAACAGTATTATTGAGGAGGTTACGAAACATGTCAGATCAAAGCTTTGAAGAAATGCTGGACGCCCAGGAGAAGATCAATGTCCGCAGCGGTGAAGTCGTCGAAGGAACGGTTTTCGACGTAAAACCGGATCAGATCATTCTGAATCTGGGAGTGAAATCGGATGGCATCCTGACAAAGGATGAATATTCCAATGACTCGTCTGTGGATCTTACGGCGGTTGCAAAACCGGGCGATACGATGGAGGTCAAGGTCCTTAAGGTCAACGACAGCGAAGGACAGATCTTTGTTACGTATAAGCGCCTTGCTGCCGAAAAGGGAAGCAAGCGTCTTGAAGAAGCTTTCAATAATAAAGAAGTCCTGAAGGCGAAGGTGGTTCGCGTTCTTACCGGCGGTCTCAGTGTTCTGGTAGACGGTGCCCGCGTTTTCATTCCGGCCAGTCTTGTTTCAGATACTTACGAAAAAGATCTCAGCAAGTATCTGGATCAGGAGATCGAATTCCAGATCATTGAATTTGAGCCGCGCCGCCGCCGCATCATCGGTGACAGAAAGCGTCTTGTAGCTGCTGAGAAGAAGAAAGCACAGGAAGAACTGCTTTCACGCATCAGCGTCGGTGATATCGTTGACGGTACTGTCAAGAATATCACGGATTTCGGTGCCTTCATTGATCTTGGCGGAGCAGACGGTCTGCTGCATATTTCCGAAATGTCCTGGGGACGCGTGGATAATCCCAAGAGCATCGTAAAGGTCGGCGATCAGGTCAGAGTTCTGATCAAGGATATCCGCGGTGAACGTATTGCGCTCAGCATGAAGTTTGATGATCAGAATCCGTGGCTGACGGCTGCTGAGAAGTATGCTGCAGGAACTGTGATCACAGGACGCGTTGCCCGTATGACAGATTTCGGTGCCTTTGTTGAGCTTGAGCCCGGCGTGGATGCCCTGCTTCATGTTTCACAGATCTCCCGTGATCATGTTGACAAACCTTCGGATGTACTGAGTGTCGGTCAGGAAATTGAAGCCAAGGTCGTTGACTTCAACAGCGCAGACCGGAAGATTTCTCTTTCCATGAAAGCCATCCAGTCAGATAATGCCGCAACGGCAGCAATGCCTGTTGAAGCAGCTCTTGCAGAAGCAGAAGAGGCTCCGGCAGAGGAAGCTCCTGTAGAGGAAGCACCGGAAGCCGAATAATCTGATCGGATCAAAGTGATCAGACTTAAAAATTTCAAATGGCAGATCTGTCATCAGGCAGGTCTGCCGTTTTTTATCGAAGGTATTTCCTGAACCGGATTCTCGAACTCAGACAGCAGTCAGAACCCGGATCCGCGTTTTGTGAAAAAAGGGCATGGGATGTGTCTCTTTTCTCAGTCTCAGTTTCTCAGAACTGCAGTCGCATAGGACGTGCCTCTTTTCTCGGTCTCAGTTTCTCAGAACTGAAGTCGCATAGGATGTGCTTCTTTTCTTAGTCTTATTTTCTCAGAACTGCAGTCAGCAGATCATTTACATAAGACCGAATTTTTTTATGATCTGAAAACCAGTCCGGTTCCGGACGGAACCAGGCCTGCTGTTTTTTTGATGATGCATAAAAACAAGGTCCTGATTTGGTATCCGTACAGGGAAGAAAGTTTCCTGCGACGTGCTGGTAGCAGGTAGCGGCCGTTGCCTTTTCTCTGCAGGTGCGGCTTGTAAACTGCGCAAGGGACTTATGTATGGCCCGGTCTTCTTCTGGAAGAAACCAGTAATTTTTATAATCAGAGAAGAAAGAGAGGAGCGTCCCCTCATAGAAAGGCAGATACAGAACTGCCAGGTTACCCGAAAGCTTAAGAATGATTCCGGGAGCATCCGGATTCGGTTCGGTATCGGTATTTGTATCGGTGTCTGTTGTTTTTGTTTCTGGTCGTATTTTGTTTTTTTCTGAAAAACGGATTTCCATGTGATTTCCCGTAAAATTTCCCTTCAGGATATGCGTGACAGGAAAACGCAGGAATGTATCCATAGTGATTCTGCAAAGTCCGTGAGAAGGGATATCAGCATCTCGTACAGCAAAGCATCCGTTAAAAAAAGAGGGAAGGGAAAGGAGAGGCAGGATCTCTGCCAGCCCCAGAATATCCTCAAAATTGTGCAGATATAATATTTCAAGAAGTTTCGGGTCGGCCAGGCGCAGATAATCGTGATAGACGGAAATCAGATCTTTCCCGCTGAAACTGTCAATTCGATTTCCGGACAGAAAATGCTGAAGGTCTTTCAGACGAAAGGAGGAAAGTCCGAGAATTCTTCTGTAAGGCTTCAGAATCCTCATAAGATCAATGCTTTTCTTCAAAAGAACAGAGGGGCAGTCGAGACCGTAAAAATCATATTTAGTGCGGAGATAAGGCAGATCAAAAGAAGATCCGTTAAAGTGAACGAGTTCACAGGCAGGATGTTCTGTGAAAAAACAGCCGACTTCTGTTAAAAGTTCTTTTTCGAAGGAAGGTCTTGTCAGGAAATACTGACGCAGGAACCAGCGATCTTCTTTACTGTACAGAATACCGATCAGATACAGGTGAGAAGAACGAGAGGATAAACCCGTTGTTTCTATGTCCAGAAATACTGTTTTTTCCGAAACAGGTTTCATATAAGAAGGATCGTTTGAAGAGGGGCATTCTGAAACGTAAACATCAGAAGATGTATTTTCTGACTGTCCGGATTGTTTCCATATTCCGTAATAAGGGAGAAGATCCTTCATTTTTTGGACAGATACTTCCGTCTCACGTACCGGTATATTATTATTCATCATCAAATCTTCCGTATTGAACAAATCGTATCGGATCTATAGTACTGCATGCCTGCTGCGCATGGATCCGTGAAAGCATGTCTGCGTATCATATCCATGATTCTGTGAACCGGTATCAGGGAAACAGCTGCAGCAGCTGATTCCGACAGAAGATACAGACCGCTGTTCACGGTTTCAGTGTATCATGTTTTGTGCTATAATAGCCACCATGATCGGATTTGTGAAGGGCCGCATTGCCGGCATAAAAGAAGAATATGTAATTGTTGAAAATCAGGGAATCGGATGGCAGATCTATGTGCCGTCCTCTGTTCTGGGAGGGCAGCTCCATGCAGGGGAAGAAGTTCGTCTGTTTACCTGGCTGCACGTTCGGGAGGATATTCTGCAGCTGTATGGTTTTCTGACGGAAGATGATCTGGATATTTTTAAGCTTCTCATCGGTGTCAGCGGGATCGGTCCAAAGGGGGCACTCGGCATTCTTTCTTTTCTTTCTGCCGATGAGCTTCGCTTTGCCGTGCTTTCGGACGATGCGGCCAGGATCTCCAAAGCACCGGGTATCGGTAAAAAAACGGCACAGAAGCTGATCCTTGAATTAAAAGATAAATTCAGCCTGGATGAAGCTTTTGAGAAAAAACTGTCGCATAATGATCAGAATGAAACAGGTGCACCCGGCATGGCCGGAACTGCTTCCGACGATGCCGTGCAGGCACTGGTGGCACTGGGCTATTCCGGAAGCGAAGCTCTTCAGGCCGTACGTAAAGTCAAAGCAGACGGGCAAATGGATTCTGAAGCCATTCTGAAGGCTGCCTTGAAATTTATTTTGTAAGGATACATTTTCATGGAAAAACGAATGATCCAGACGGAGGTACGCCCGGATGACGTTCCGGTTGAAAAAAGTCTCCGTCCGAAGACCCTGACACAGTATATTGGTCAGGAAAAGATCAAGACGAATCTGAACATTTATATGGAAGCGGCAAAACAGCGAGGAGAAGTACTGGATCATGTGCTGCTCTACGGACCTCCCGGACTTGGGAAAACAACACTGGCCGGTATTATTGCCAGTGAAATGGGCACGCATCTGCGGGTAACATCCGGTCCGGCGGTTGAAAAACCTGGTGAAATGGCGGCAATCCTGAATAATCTTCAGGAAGGGGACATTCTGTTTGTCGATGAGATCCATCGTCTGAACAGGCAGGTCGAGGAAGTTCTGTATCCGGCCATGGAAGATTATGCGATCGATATTATGATCGGAAAGGGTTCTTCGGCCCGATCGATCCGGCTGGAACTTCCGCATTTTACCATGGTCGGCGCTACAACAAGGGCCGGTCTTCTGACGGCTCCTCTTCGGGATCGCTTTGGCGTGATCCAGCATATGGATTTCTATACGGCAGAGGAGCTGTCTGAAATCATTCTGCAGTCAGCGTCGGTTCTTCAGGTTGAGATCCGGCCGGAAGGTGCACTTGAAATTGCCCGGCGCTCACGCGGCACGCCGCGTATTGCCAACCGCCTTTTAAAACGGGTGAGGGATTTTGCCGTAGTACAGTTTGACGGGGTCATTACCGGTGAAGTGGCAGATCTGGCTTTGAATCTGCTGGAAGTTGACCGTTTCGGTCTTGATCAGAACGACCGCCGACTGCTTCTTTCCATCATCAGTAAATTTGACGGAGGTCCGGTCGGACTTGAGACGCTTTCGGCCTCTCTCGGAGAGGATACCGGAACGATCGAAGAAGTTTACGAGCCATATCTGATCAAAAACGGCTTTTTGAACCGAACACCACGAGGACGTGTTGCTACCGAACATGCCTTTGCACATCTCGGCATTCCGTATCCGGAGGGAAGATGAATAATATACCGGAACTTCTTGCACCCGCCGGTTCGGCGGAAGCGCTGCGGGCAGCGTTTTCAGCGGGAGCAGATGCTGTATACATCGGAGGGAACCGCTTCAGCGCACGTGCTTATGCGGATAATCCCGAACCGGATGATCTTCTGGAATGTCTGTCTCTGGCACATCGTCTCGGTAAGAAGCTTTATCTTACGGTAAATACCTTGCTGAAGGATGAAGAGATGGATATCCTGCCGGGCTGGATCCGCCCATACTATGAAGCCGGGCTGGATGCCGTCATTGTTCAGGATGCGGGTGCAGCTGCACTGCTCAGGGAATGCTGTCCGGAACTTCCGCTTCATGCGAGTACGCAGATGGGTATTACAGGCGTATACGGAGCCTCCCTTTTAAAGAAAGCCGGTTTTTCAAGAGTAATTCCGGCAAGAGAACTGTCTCTTCCGGAGATCCGGGCCATCTGCAGAGAATCGGGACTCGAAACAGAAGTTTTTATTCACGGTGCACTTTGTTACAGTTATTCCGGCTCCTGTCTGATGAGCAGCATGATCGGAGGAAGGAGCGGAAACAGAGGACGATGTGCAGGCATCTGCCGCCTTCCTTATCATTTATCCGAAGAACACAGACACTGCGGAAAAAAAGGATCGGCTGATCTCTATCCGCTGAATATGAAAGACCTGTGTACGGTGGATCTTCTTCCGGATCTTCTGGAAGCAGGCGTTGTTTCTTTTAAAATCGAAGGAAGAATGAAAAAGCCCGAATATACAGCCGGTGTAACCGGTGTTTACCGGCGTGCATTGGATGCGGTTCTTTCCGGAAAAACAAAGGCATATGTCAGCCGGAGTGACAGAAGCCGTCTTTACGATCTGTTTAACCGGGACGGTTTTACACAGGGGTATTTTTCGCAGCACAATGGTGCAGATATGATCGCTCTTTCGGGTAACGGAAAATCAGGAGAACGCTCTGCACGGGCATCTGCTGTTATGCAGCAGGTTCAGACTGAGCTCCGGTCCGCAGAAGCAGGCGGCATTCTTCAGCTGCCTGTAAAGGGAATCCTGAAGCTGAGTACCGGAAGACCGGCCGAACTGACGATAAGAACAGGCGAAATTTCCGCAGAAGCATCTGCCGGTATGGTTTCTTCTGCTGAAAAGAAACCGCTGACGAAAGAACGCATTGAGATACAGCTTCGGAAAACAGGGGGAAGCCCATTTTGTTTTTCTGAGCTTGATATTCGGATGAATGAGGAGATTTTTCTTCCGATCGGAGAACTGAATGCGCTGCGCAGGGAAGCTTTTTCCAAATTAAGAGCAAAGATTGACAATACATATCGAAGAGAGTCTGTGCGTATTTTTACGGACGGAAGTAAACATCATAAGAAGCATTCTGACAGGGGTATACAGCAGCTTACAGCTCTGCCGTACCGCTCCGAACAGCTGGATGTCCTGCTGAGAAACGAATATATTTCCGGAATCTATCTCACGGAACAGCTCATCGACCGCGCCGGGGAGGTACGGGCAGCCCGCAAAAAAGCGTTTTCTGTTCTGCCTCCGGTTTTCCGTATGCGGGATGCGGAACAGAAGAAGTGGGAAGACATTCTGCGGGAGCAGAAATGGGACGGTATTCTGCTTCGAAACATTGATGAAATCGGGTGGTTTGAGTCCCTTCCGGATGATCTTCGCAGAAATGCGGGGATTCCGATTCTGGATACGTCTGTGTATACGATGAATCAATACGCGGTTGACGTATTCAGAAATCGGGGGTATTCTTACCGGACAATACCCTTTGAACTGAATTTTCATGAAATACGAATGCTCGATACGCATCATAGTGAGGTGGTGCTTTACGGACGTGTACCGGTGATGGTCTCGGCGCAGTGTCCGAAAAAAACATTCGGACGTTGTGACAAAAATCACGGATGGACGACGCTCACAGACAGAACCGGAGCTGAATTTCCGGTCTTCAGTGACTGCAGCCTGTGCGGCAGCACGGTCTTCAACAGTCTTCCGACGTCTCTGATCCGTGAGAAGCAGGCGGTTTCCCACCTTGGCTGTTCATCCGGCCGTCTTGTTTTTACAGATGAAAGTCCTGAAGATACCTCTTATGCGGCAGATGCGTTCGGACAAGTCTTTCTTTCAGATATGCATGAGTCCGATGCAGATAAGCAGGGGCGTTCAGACAAGTATAAAGAGCTTTCGGACAGATCCGGCCTTCCGTTTTCCGGAACGACGCGCGGACATTTCCGCCGCGGGACCGAGTAAAGGTTCGTTTCAACGGTCTGATTTAAACGAACCATGGAGATGAACGGAGTATTGAATCTATGATCAATATCATCGTCGAAATTTCAAAATATGTACTTCTTTTCCTGATGGTTTTCTTTACGATCAAAACCTTCATGGTACTTCAGCGGCGTGACAGTGAATCCAGAAAACGGATCATCAGAAGCCAGATCGTCCTGATGGTACTGTTTAATATTGTGGTATATGCAGTCATGTTTGCGGTGAAGCGGGAGAAGGAGTATCTGATGATGCTGGTGCTTGTCATCGGCTACATCCTGGTTGTTCAGGTCCTCTACCGCATCATTTACAGGAAGGCTTCCATGGTTCTCCTGAATACGATGTGTATGCTGCTTTCGGTCGGTTTTGCCATTCAGACCCGTCTCGGTATCGAAACGGCGCAGAAGCAGTTTCTCATCGCAAGTGCGGCGACGCTGAGCTGCTTTGTTATTCCGGTTTTTATACGGCGTGTTAAAATCATGAGCCGTCTGACCTGGGTCTATGCCATTATCGGTATCGTAC
>JABUSX010000416.1 GCA_021442545.1 Eubacterium sp.
GGGATACCGGTCCAGGTGCGGCAGGTACCGGCCGGCGGTGTTCTGGCTTCGGAAAGTCCGGAAGCTTCTCTGCAGAAAAGTGAAAAAAAGCCGGAACCCGTCAGAAAGGCGGCTCCGGAAGATCTGAAGGAGATCGCCGGACGATGGAATCAGATCGTTTCACAGACGGAATTTGTCTTCCGCGCCGTTTTATCGAAGATCGGTTCTCCGAAATATGACAGCAGTACGGGAGAATCCAAACTGTATCTGGAAACGCAGGATCCGTTTACGAAGGATATTCTGAATGATCCGGAAAACAAGGAAAAACTGCGGGAAGCAATATCCGAAGTATTGAAAAAAGAACTGGCTTATGAGATCGTGGTCGAAGGCCCGTCTCACGGAAAACAGCTGGATAAGATCCCGGTCGATGAGGTGATCGCCCGCGAGATCACGATCCCGGTCACGGAGATCAGCTGAATAGTACTTTCGATATAGAAAGAATACGTGAACCGTGAGTCCGGCAGCACAGATCATCAGAAACGGAATGTCCGAACGGAGATAAACGGGATCGGACGCCCGTCTGATCATAGAATGATTAGAAGACATAAAGAGAGGAAAAAAACATGGCTAAAAGAGGTGGATTCGGCGGCAATATGCCCGGCAACATGAACAATCTTCTGAAGCAGGCACAGCGTATGCAGCGCCAGATGGAAGAACAGCAGAAGGAGATGGAGGAAAAGGAATTTACGTCTTCTGTCGGCGGAGGCGCGGTGGAAGTGATCGTGACCGGCTCCAGAGAGCTGAAGAGCGTGAAGCTGGATCCGGAAGCCGTTGATCCGGATGATGTGGAAATGCTGCAGGATCTGATCATCGCGGCCGTCAACGAAGCCCTGAAAAAGGTGGATGAAGCGCAGGCGGCACAGATGAACAAGATGACCGGCGGTTTCGGGGGTCTGGGATTTTAATAACGGCAGTCTGAACTATGAACTACTACAGTGAACATATCAATAATCTGATAGAAGAACTGGAACGCCTTCCCGGAATTGCCGCGAAAACGGCACAGCGGCTTGCCTTTCATATCGTAAACATGCCGCCGGAGCAGGTGAACGCGCTTGCGTCTGCAATCAGAGATGCCAAGGAACACACCGGCCACTGCCGTATCTGCGGAACACTGACAGATGCAGAGGTCTGTCCGATCTGTGCGGATCCTTCGCGGGATCACAGACAGATCATGGTCGTCGAAAATTCCCGTGACCTGGCAGCTTATGAAAAAACGCAGAAGTACAGCGGCGTTTATCATGTCCTGCAGGGAGCGATTGCGCCGCTTCTGGGAATCGGGCCGGACGATATCCGGCTGAAGGAACTGATGCAGAGGCTGCAGGGAGATGTGGATGAAGTCATCATCGCGACAAATTCAAGTCTCGAAGGAGAAACGACGGCCATGTATATCAGCCGCCTGATCAAGCCGACGCAGATCCGGGTAACGAGGATCGCAAGCGGCGTTCCCGTCGGCGGAGACCTGGAATATATAGATGAAGTAACGCTTCTGCGGGCACTTGAGGGACGCGTGGAGTTATAGACATTCCGGGACAGTTCATAAAACGGATTTTTGAACGGATTTTTCCGGGAAACGGAACGGAAGAGTATCTGAAGAGGAAAAGGATGGCGGGAAGAAAGTCAGACATAAGAAAAAGAAGGATCCTGTTTATCTATGGGATCCTGTTTCTGGCCATAGGCATTACCGTGATTGCCCTGATCCTGTTTTTTACGAACAGGACATACGAAGAATTTTATGTTCTGCGTTCGGAACCGGAGGAGAATCAGGCCTCTTCTTTGTATGCCGGAATAAACGGCAATATTCTTAAATGCAGTACGGATGAAGTGCGGCTTCAGGACCGGCAGGGAACGGAGATATGGAACATCAGCTGTTCCTTCTCCACACCGGCCATGTCATCCTGTGAGAACACGATCGTCGTGTATGACAAAGGCGGTACGGAAATCCTGGTAGCGGACCGCATCGGGAAGCTCGGATCGTTCACGGCCTCTCTCCCTATCGTCAGGGCCTGTGTTTCCGAAGACGGCAATGTTGCGGTCATTGAAGAGAACGACAACAGCAGTTTTATTCATTATTACAGCTGTGACGGAACGGAGATCGCTTCGATCAAGACCTCAATGGACGACCCGGGATATCCGCTGGATGTGAGTCTGTCGAATGACGGGGAACGTCTGGCAGTGGCAAGCCTTGCTTTTAAGGACGGAGTCCAGAAGGGCGTCGTTCATGTATACAGTTTCGGCTCTGCAGGACAGAACCAGATGGATAACCGGATCGCCGCCTTTGAATTTGAGCAGACCGTCGTGCCGGATGTGGAATTTCTGGATAATAAGACCTTCGCAGCATTCCGGGACAACGGATTCACGGTCTATCAGGGAACAAAGGTTCCGGCGGAGATCAATACCTATACAACGGAGCGCACGATCAACGGCATCTTCTGCAGCCGGGACAGGATCGGCCTGCTGGAAACGGGAGAAAACCCGGATCTCCGGAACGTTCATATATTTAATAAAGACGGAACCGAGATCATGGATCTGGAAACCGGTTTTCCGGCTGCCCGGGCAGAGATAAACGAAAACGAGGTAAGCCTGTACAACGGTCCGTCCCTCTGCGTATATGATCTGAACGGCTCTCTGAAGTTTGAGGGGGCACTTGAAACAAACCCGAAAGCTTTCTTCACAGTGGGAAAACGTCGTTACGCGGCCGTGTCCGAGAACGGATTTGAGCTTCTGCAGCTCCGATGACAGGAAAATATATTTAAAAACACAGCAGGAAAATATTTTAAAAGCATACTTGAGAGATTGCATTTTCGTCAGCTTGTGTTCAGAAAAACGGTATGCTATACTCTCATAATGGTTTACAGAGAAAACAGCGCAAGGAGGAATCGATTCAGATGAGCGTCACAGTTGAAAATTTAGAAAAAAGCATGGCAAAGCTGACCATTGAAGTACCTGCAGAAACGTTTGAAAAGGCCATGCAGCAGGCATATATGAAGCAGCGGGGCAGCATCAGCATTCCCGGTTTCCGGAAGGGAAAAGTGCCTCAGGCTATGATCGAAAAAATGTATGGCCCGGCCGTGTTTTATGAAGAAGCGGCGAATGCGGTCATTCCGGATGCCTATGCCGCAGCGGCAAAGGAAAGCGAACTGGATATTACATCCTCTCCGGAGATCGATGTAACCCAGATCGAAAAGGGAAAATCCTTTATCTTCACAGCTCTGGTCGCAGTCAGACCCGAGGTGAAGCTCGGCGTATACAAGGGCGTTGAGATTCCGAAGATCGATGTAACCGTCACGGACGAAGATGTGGAAGAAGAACTGAAGAAGGAACAGAACAAAAACGGCCGTCTTGTGACGATCGATGACGGAGAAGCCGAAGACGGCGATACGGTCACCCTTGACTATGCCGGCACGGTAGACGGAGTTGCCTTCGAAGGCGGCACGGCAGAAGGCTATGATCTGAAGCTTGGTTCGAATACCTTTATTCCGGGCTTCGAAGAGCAGCTGATCGGCGTAAAGGCCGGTGATCAGAGAGACGTGAAGGTCACGTTCCCGGAAGAGTACCATGCGGAAGACCTGGCAGGAAAAGAAGCTGTCTTTGCCTGCAATATCATCAAGGTAAGCCGTACCGAGCTTCCGGAGCTGGATGATGAATTTGCGCAGGACGTATCCGAATTTGATACGCTTGAAGAATATAAGGAAGATCTGAAGAAAAACATTCAGAGCAGAAAAGAAGAGGCGGCAAAACAGGAACGCCGTGACAATGCCGTTTCACGTGCGGCACAGGCAGCCGAGATCGAGATTCCGGAAGCCATGATGAAGACACGTCTCAGAGAGGCCGTGGATAATTTCGGACGCCGTCTGACCATGCAGGGAATGAACCTGGAACAGTTCATGCAGTACACCGGTTCGGATATGAACATGATGATGGAACAGCTTCGCCCGCAGACGGAAATCCAGACCCGCAACGAGCTTGTGCTTTCCGAGATCGTGAAGGCGGAAAACATCGAAGTTTCCGATGAAGAATTTGAAAAAGAACTTGAAGAGATGGCAAAGGCCTACGGCATGGAGCTTGACAAGGTAAAAGAGATCGTCTCGGACGAAGAAAAGAAGGTCATCTCCAACGATATCGCCATGCGCAAGGCGATCGATCTGATCGCGGACAACGCGGTGGAAGTGGAAGGCCTCGCAGACGAGAAAGCCTCCGAATAATAACAGAGAACAGGAGCTACGATATGCCCTTAATTCCATATGTGATCGAACAGACAGGGCGCGGCGAGCGCAGTTATGATATTTATTCCCGTTTGCTGAAGGACAGGATCATCTTCCTGGGAGAGCCTGTCGATGATGTGACAGCCAACCTCGTTGTGGCACAGATGCTGTTTCTGGAGTCGGAAGATCCTTCCAAGGACATACATCTTTACATCAACAGCCCGGGCGGATCGGTGACGGCAGGTCTTGCCATCTATGATACGATGCAGTATATCAAGTGCGATGTATCCACGATCTGCATAGGACTGGCAGCCAGCATGGGAGCGCTTCTGCTCTCCGGCGGGGCAAAGGGAAAACGTATGGCACTGCCGAACGCCGAGATCATGATCCATCAGCCTTCCGGCGGAGCCAGAGGTCAGGAGACCGAGATCCGGATCGTGGCAGAGCAGATCCTGAAAACAAGGGAGCAGCTGAACCGGATCCTTGCGGAACGGACGGGGCAGCCCCTTGAAAAGATCCGTGAGGACACGGAGCGCGACAACTACATGACGGCAGCGGAAGCAAGGGAATACGGGCTCATCGATACCGTCATAGAAAGAAGATAACAACCGAGCAAAAACCGATCACACATCCGGAACGCATTTCCGTTCCGGATGTTGTGGTGAATAGGAAAGCGGGGAAATATGGCATCCGGCAGAAACAATAACAAGCGTATACGTTGTTCCTTTTGCGGAAGACCCGAGGAACAGGTCCGGAAACTGATCGCAGGTCCGGACGGGGCCTTTATCTGCGATGAATGCGTAGGCATCTGCTCCGAGATCATCGAAGAAGAATTTGCAGAGTCCAGAAAGGCCGGAGACGGAGAGATCCGTCTTATGAAGCCTGTTGAGATCCGGGCTTTTCTGAATGATTATGTGATCGGGCAGGATGAGGCGAAGCGTGTGCTCGCCGTGGCGGTCTACAATCATTACAAGAGGATCAAGGCGGCAAAAACTTCGGATGTGGAGCTTCAGAAAAGCAACATCCTGATGCTCGGACCGACCGGTTCCGGGAAGACGCTTCTTGCCCAGACGCTTGCCCGTATGCTGAACGTTCCCTTCGCCATTGCAGATGCTACGGCGCTGACAGAGGCAGGTTACGTCGGCGAGGACGTGGAAAACATTCTGCTGAAGCTGATCCAGGCAGCAGATTATGATATTGAGCGTGCGCAGCGCGGCATCATTTACATTGATGAGATCGATAAGATCACGAGGAAGTCGGAAAACCCGTCGATCACAAGAGATGTTTCCGGTGAAGGCGTACAGCAGGCACTTCTGAAAATTCTGGAAGGAACGGTTGCCAACGTGCCGCCGCAGGGAGGAAGAAAGCATCCGCATCAGGATTTTCTGCAGATCGACACGACGAATATCCTGTTTATCTGCGGGGGTGCATTTGAAGGTCTGGAGGCCATTATCGAGCGCCGGAAAGATACGAAGTCGATCGGTTTCGACGCGGCTCTCGGAACCTATGACCGGAAGGATGTCGGCAGGATCCTGCGGGAAGCCATGCCGGAAGATCTGGTAAAATTCGGGCTGATTCCTGAATTTGTCGGCCGTGTTCCGATCGTGGTTACCCTGGATGATCTGAGTGAAGAAGCGCTTGTCTCAATTCTGAAAGAGCCGAAGAATTCTCTGGTTAAACAGTATACGAAGCTGATGGAGCTGGACGGCGTGGAGCTGACCTTTGATGAAGCCGCTCTCTATGAGATCGCGGCGAAGTCCATGAAGCAGAAGACCGGTGCCAGAGGACTGCGGTCCATCATGGAAAAAACAATGATGGATGTCATGTTTGAGACACCGTCCGATAATACGATCCGTGCCTGCAGGATCACGGCGGAAGCCGTCCGCGGCGAGGGCGAGCCGGAAATCACGCGCGGAAGACCGAGGCGGAAAACGGATCACTCCGCGGCACGGAAAAAAGCGGGCAAAAACACCGGAAAAAGAACCGACAAAAACACGGAGCCGGCCTGATGATCACCATTCGAAATGCAGAGCTGCGTCAGGTCTGCGGGATCACAAGCACATTTCCGAAAACAGATCTTCCGGAGATCGCATTCGCCGGGAGGTCCAATGTCGGAAAAAGCTCCCTGATCAACACCATGCTGAACCGGAAGGCTCTGGCGAGGACGAGTTCAAAGCCCGGGAAGACGCAGACCATCAATTATTATTACGTGCAGGCAGACCGGGAACTGTTCTTTGTCGACCTTCCCGGTTATGGTTATACGGAAGCATCACCGGAAGTCCGCCGGCGCTGGGGCGCCATGATCGAAAGATACCTTGGCAGTTCGAAGGATCTGCTTACGGTCATCCTTCTTCTGGATATCCGGCATGCACCGACGGCAAATGATATACAGATGTACGGCTGGATCCTTGAAAACGGATTTCAGCCGGTTCTTGTTGCCACAAAGCTGGATAAGATCAAACGCAGCCAGCAGGAAAAGCAGAAAAAGCTGATCCTGGAGAAGCTGCAGGCAGATAAAGATACGGAAATGATCCTTTTTTCGTCCGAAACAAAGGCCGGACGTGAAAAACTCTGGGAGAGGGTGTACGCAGTTGTCGATCATTCGGACAGAAAACGTTTCATATGAATATCGGTTTTATTCCGGAGATGAAAGCGAGCCGCAGACCAAAAAGGCGCTGCACGATCTTTCGTTTGAAATTGAACCCGGTCAGTTTCTTGCAATTCTCGGTCATAACGGCAGCGGAAAATCCACGCTGGCCAGGCATCTGAATGCACTTCTTGTACCGACCGAAGGAACGGTCTGGGTCGACGGAAAAGACACCTCGGATGATTATGAAGTTCTGAATATACGCCAGAGTGCAGGCATGATCTTTCAGAATCCCGACAATCAGATCGTGGCTTCGGTCGTGGAAGAGGATGTCGGCTTCGGGCTGGAAAACCTCGGAGTGCCGACCGAAGAGATCTGGAAGCGCGTCGGAGAAACGCTTGAGCGGATGGGAATGTCCGCATACCGTGACAGTTCTCCGAACCGTCTTTCCGGCGGACAGAAGCAGCGGGTGGCCATTGCCGGCGTGATCGCCATGAAACCGAAGTGCATCATCATGGATGAAGCGACGGCCATGCTTGATCCGAACGGCCGTGCCGAAGTGCTTCGTGCGGCGCATGAACTGAACAGGGAAGAGGGCATTACGATCATCCTGATCACCCATTATATGGAAGAAGCCGTGGATGCGGACATGGTCTTTCTGATGGACAAGGGTGAGATCATCATGCAGGGAACACCGAAGGAGATCTTTTCCCGTGCCGGCGAGATCCGGGAACTGAAACTGGATGTGCCTGCCGTTACCCGGCTCGCCTGCGAATTAAAGGAAGCCGGTCTGGATATTCCGGACGGAATCCTGACGTCGGAAGAACTCTCTGCAGCTATTGAGAAAGCTGCTCCGCCTGCAGGGAAGAATGCAGAATGAAAGGAAAGTCTTCAGAAAAAGACAGAGGATAAAGAGGTATGTCGCTGAGGCTGGAACATATCAATTACATATATAATCCCGGCACGGTGTATGAGAAATATGCCTTGCAGGATGTTTCTCTTTCCATCGGAGAAGGGGAATTTCTCGGCATGATCGGACATACCGGAAGCGGGAAGTCCACCTTGATCCAGCATCTGAACGGACTGATCCGTCCGACCTCCGGTACGGTTTTTTACAACGATGAGGATATCTGGGCGGACAAATACGACAGGCAGAAGCTGCGTTTTCATGTAGGACTTGTCTTTCAGTATCCCGAATACCAGCTTTTTGAAAGCGATGTACTCAAAGACGTCTGTTTCGGACCGAAAAACATGGGCCTTTCTTCGGGTGAACAGAAGGAAAGAGCCGTTCGGTCGCTTCGCCAGGTCGGTATTCCGGAAGAAGATTTTTCAAGGTCCCCCTTTGATTTTTCCGGAGGCATGAAGAGGCGCATTGCGATTGCGGGCGTTCTGGCCATGGATCCGGATGTGCTCGTTCTGGACGAACCGACGGCCGGGCTCGACCCTTACGGCCGGGATGAGATTCTGAACTGTCTTTCCGAACTGCATGAGGACCGCGGAATCACGATCGTTCTGGTTTCGCACAGCATGGATGATATGGCGCGGTACGCAAAACGCCTGATCGTGATGGATCACGGAAAAAAAGTGTTTGATGCACCGCCGAGGGAAGTGTTTTCTCATATTGAAGAACTCGAGGGAATGGGATTGGCTGCACCGCAGATGACCTATATTCTGAGGGATCTGAAAGAAAAAGGCTATGAGGTCGACATTTCGGCTGGCACGGTGGAAGAGGCAAGAGATACGATCCTGGCAGCGCTTGCCGGAAGGAAGAAAGCGGCAAAAGGGTAAGGACCGAAAAAACGGAAAGAAAGTTTTTGACTGAGGCCTTTTCTGATGCACGGAAAGTAAACAGCAACACAGCACTAAGGAGCTGCTCATGATTCGCGAAATAACGATCGGCCAGTATTATCCGGCAGATTCGATTCTGCATAAACTGGACCCACGCGTGAAATTTATCGGAACCATTCTGTATATCATATCGCTTTTTCTGTTCAGCGGCTGGGGATATCTGATCGCTGCCGCGTTTCTGACCGCCATGATCATTCTTTCAAAGGTGCCGTTCACCTTCATGATCCGCGGATTGAAAGCCATCATGATCGTCATGATCTTTACGATGGTGCTGAACCTGTTTCTGACACAGGGGACGGTCATCTGGCAGTGGGGAATCCTGAAGATCACGAAAGAAGGCGTGATCGTTGCCATCGTCATGGCGGTCCGCCTGATCATGCTGATCCTCGGCGCTTCGCTGATGACGCTCACAACGACCCCGAACAGTCTGACTTCCGGCATGGAGACCTTCTTCGGTCCGCTTAAAGCCATCCGCATACCCGTTCACGAGATCGCCATGATGATGTCGATTGCGCTGCGCTTCATACCGATCCTCCTGGAGGAGACAGATAAGATCATGAAGGCGCAGACCGCACGCGGAGCGAATTTTGAAACCGGCGGCCTGATCAAAAAAGTCAGAGCCATGGTCCCTCTCCTTGTGCCTCTGTTTATTTCGGCATTCCGCAGGGCAAATGACCTGGCGCTTGCCATGGAGGCGCGCTGTTATCATGGCGGAGAAGGGCGCACCCAGATGAAGCCGCTGCGTTATGAAAGAAGGGACTATAACGCCTATATCATTCTGATTATTTACTTTTTGTCGGCAGTCCTGTACAAGATCTTTGTAAAGTAACTGTCTGATGATGCAGATGCCGGTG
>JABUSX010000450.1 GCA_021442545.1 Eubacterium sp.
TTTGCATAGTAAGCCTTCAGTACGAGAAGATTCCTCCCGTTATCTGCTGTTGTACGGATCTCGACAAGCGCATGGTTTCCGCCGAAAAAGACCGTATACTGATCCTTTTCATCCAGCATCTCCGTTTCCAGAATCGAAGCTTTTTTCTTATTCAGATCCGGATACATGACATAGTAGTCTGTATCGCTCTGCGGTTCAAAAGCCGTGATCGTATCCTTTGAAAAATGATTGCCGGTCCGGGAGGCCAATGTGCCCTCAAATGAATTGCTCAGGTAATGCGGAACATATACCACGGGCGAATCGATCCCCAGCTTTTCTGCGTTCGCAAGAAAAACGATCTGTGCACCCTGGCTCGTCCAGTGGTGGTCCGTCCGGTAATAAATATATTCCGATGAATTTTCAGAAAGCGGCGCGGCCGCATCCAGTCTGCGTATGTCTGCCGACACCCTTTCCGTAAATTCGGCGATATCCGCAAGCTGGTCGCGCACCGGCGCATTGGCCGGCAGTTTTTCCTCAAGAATCGTTGCCGCATCCGGAACGATCAGCATAGACATCTTCAGCCCCGGATTTTTTTCATGAAACTCATTCATTGCCGCAGGCAGCTGTTTCAGGGCATCCTCCGTCGGAACCGTCGGCTTGGCGAGAAGATAGCCATCCTTTCCGGCATAAATATCCTCCGTTTCTTTTTTGCCGGAAAGCACGTTCCCGAAATAATTCAGTACGATCCAGCCGTCCCTCGCGGGGAACTGATCCGAAAACCAGCTGTTGAATTCCGTAAACCAGCTTCCGTCCAGAAGCCCTTCCGCCGTCAGTTTCGGTCTGACCGCAAGAGAACGGTTTTCCGATTCCGAAAAGGTCTTGTCCGGCGTCAGGATCACACAGATCAGCACAAAACAGCAGAAGAAAAAGAACAGCAGCGCAACGATGGACATGTGCGATCTTTTTCTGCGTCCGGCTATATTCGGTCTGCGTTTATTTTCTTCCATACTGATGCTATCCTTCCTGCAGTTCGTCTTCTCTGCGCCTTATAACACGGTTCCGTTCAGAACTGCGCATACATGAATGTTGTATTGGTCGAACCAACGATGGAGGCAATGCTGAAGGCGAACAAAATCGCAAAAATACAGACTGAGAATCCTATGGAGAGCGCTGCGTTCTTGTACACGGCCCGTTCATACAGCTTTCGGACAAGCGGTCCGCAGAAGATGAAGGCCACGATCACCACAAGGATATTTTCACTGAAACAGAAGGCCGAAGCACTGCTCCAGAAGCTTTCCACCCCCGCCCCGAACAGCATGCCGATATGTGAAAAGGCACCTTTCAGATCCGGAGTAAAGAAAAAGATCCATCCGAAAAAGGCTACCAGATCGGTATAAATAATCCGGATCGGAGCAGGCAGGCGGTCCAGTTTTTTTCCGTAGATAAACTTTTCCAGTATCACAAAGATTCCGTGCCAGATGCCCCAGAAAACAAAATTCAGGGTGGAGCCGTGCCAGATTCCTGTCAGGATCCAGACAATGGCCAGATTCCGGAATGTCACGCCGTTTCCGCCCCGGTTTCCTCCGAGCGGAATATAAACATACTCTTTAAACCAGGATCCGAGAGAAATATGCCAGCGCCGCCAGAATTCGCTGACGCTTCCGGAAAGATAGGGATAATCGAAGTTCTTCTCAAAGCTGAATCCGAGCATCCGGGCCAGACCGATCGCCATATCCGAATATCCGCTGAAATCAAAGTAAAGCTGGAGTGAATACAGGATCATGCTGAGCCAGGCCAGAGAGCCGGTCATGGTATCCTGTGCCTGTACCTGGGCAAAGGCCACACCGAGCCTGTCTGCAAGCAGCACTTTTTTGAAGAGACCGAAGAGAAACATCGACAGGCCGTTCATAAAACCGGCCGATGTCATCACGGGATTTTTGATCTGTTCGATCATATCCTTGTATTTGACAATAGGACCGGAGATGACCTTCGGGAAGAAGGTAATATACAAAACGGTATCCAGAGGATTTTTCGAAGCCGGCGCATTTCCGTAATAGACGTCAAACAGATAGGAAAGGGCGGAAAACGTATAAAAGGAAATGCCGAGCGGCAGCGAAAGAGAGGTGTATTTGAAAATACACAGCACAAAAATGTTGATCACGACCGCTATGATGAGGTTGATCCGGCTCGCAGAACGGTTTCCGTTCTCGGCAAGCTGCCCGATCTCCAGTCCCGCCGCATAGTTGAACAGGACAGACAGCAGAAGAAGCAGCAGATGCTGCGGATTTCCCCAGGCGTAAAAGAGCAGACTCAGAATTATCAGAACAATATTCCTGAACTTACCCGGCACAAGCCTGCAGATCAGCACCGATATCGGGAAAAAGAATACTAAAAATACAAGACTGTTCAGCGTCACGCCGTCTGCTCCCCTTCTGTCCGTAAATTCCTGTTGTAAAGCTTTCCTGAAAAATCTGTCCGTATATGCCGGCAGGAACGATTGCTTCGGCTCTCCCCTGCCTGCCGTTCAGCCGTCATATCTTTACCGGCCGTGTTCTGTGCTGTTTTCCGGATGACCGGTCATAAAGCCTCTCTGAAAGCTCTCTGCACATCATCCGCATCTTCGCCGGCAGCGTAAAGAACATAATTCCCCTGCACATCCGGCAGTGCTTTTTCCACCATGGCATACTGTTCCATTGCATAACCGTCGAAGGTATCCATCTGCTGCTGCCTGCGTTTTTCGATGGCGGACACGACCTGCTTCTCAACCTCCGGGTCCGGTTTTCCCTCCGAAAGCTTGACCAGAAGAAGCTCTTCCGCATTCATATTGGTGGACGGATAATAGAGCATCATTCCCAGGTAATCGTCCGGATTCAGACCATACAGACGCCGGATCATCTGCGCATCACCCTTCTGCATGCCCGAAGAATCCGCCATTTCTTCGACTGCAGCAGCAACGTCTTCATATGCCGCCGTGGAAACCTTCGAACCGGAAAACCGTGTGGCCAGAAAAACCAGCAGCAGAACGAGACACACCCACTTCAGGATCGTGACCGGAACGGCCGCGGGACCCGCCGGCTTTCGCGCAGTTCGGTTTCTGTTTCCTGCATTACTGCCCTGCGTCGTCTCGTGAAAGCTCCTCATTCAGCTTCTCCTTTGCAAGATGATCATATACGGTCAGCATCATGTTTTCCGCCCAGTACGGATACATGGGCGGCGTAAAATGGATGCCGTCAATATCAACCAGATCCTTATGCTGTTCGAACACGGTATCATTGTTTACAAAAGGAATATCCAGCTCGGCACACATTTCACCGACGGCCTTGCTGTAATCCGGAATCTCATACAGCTTTGTCGAAAGATCAAAGGCCGGATCCAGAGCCGGAAAGATCGAATTGACATAGATCGTCATATCCGGGAAGTTTTCCTGCATGTCTGCCAGTATCTCTCTGAATTCCGCAACATAGTCCTCCGGAGTTTCCCAGTATTCACTCATGACATCATTCAGACCAAAACAGAGAAAGACACCGCTGGGATTTAAAATGCGGATATTTTCATAAAATTCCGGTATGTTGCTGATCTTATAGCCGCCTTCGGCAAAAACCCTGGTTTCCGGGAGAAAGTCGAAATACCAGAAACCGACGGCCCGCGAATCGCCGAGGATCGCGAAGTCCTGGAACAGGCTCCAGACATCTACTTCCCCTTTCTGCAGTGCCTCTTTTTCGGCCGTCAGAGAAGCCGTCTTCTTTATGGCCGCCTGTTCTTTGATCGTTTTTTCCACCAGTTCCGTATTTTCAGAGTCCTGCGCCTCAGCCCAGTTCCTCCCTTCTTCCAGAACGGTCTTATCAATCTTATCCGCATGGGACATCACACCCATGCACACAAAAAAAACCACGCCCAGAACCGCCGCGGGAAGGATGGTTTTAATTATACTTTTCAAAAGCTGCATGAAAACCTCACAGGATATAAAACACAAAGCTTTTGCATGTATTTATCTGTATATCAGGAAAACAGCCGGGATCCTCTTTACTTACTGGAATCCGGCTGTCTTCTCTCGCGCAGCGGGAGGGATTCGAACCCCCGTGGGATTGCTCCCAAACGGTTTTCAAGACCGCCTCGTTATGACCGCTTCGATACCGCTGCAAATGACCCTTTTCCGTCTCTCTTACGACGCCTCGATCAAGAGCCTTAAACAAGATAGCACATCTTCAGTTTTTTTTCAAGAAGCGTGTATCTTTATGTTTTACGGCAAGCTTCAGTCCTCTCCGGAAGAGCTGTATCCCGGCCATCGGATTTCCGGGGTGCCACTTTTCGTAATAAACCTTTCCGTCCCGCACATACTGCCGGTACCGTTTCAGATCCGTATCGGCCGCCCTGTCCTCGGTACCGGAAAAGCCCTGTTCCAGCACAATATCCTTCAGAAGCACGAAGGTTTCGTTTCCGCGAAGACGCAGCTGTTCTTCCAGATCAAAATCCGCAAAGTCCAGAAACAGGGATTCGTCATAGCGAAAGCCCTTCTCCAGAAAAACAGATGCCGGAAAGACCAGACCGGCGTTGATATAGTACAATCCCGGCAAAGCCCGGTCAGGTATCTCCGGAAGCGGTTCGAAATGCAGTCCGTTTTTCCGGCAGGGAGAAAGCAGGAAACCTCCGCATTTTACGCAGGGCGCACAGATCTGATCTGTATTCTCCGCACATACCGCCTTTACGGCTTCCGGATACGATGCCGGAAATACGGTATCGTGATCCGTCAGAATGATACGGGTATCCGCCGCTTTTCTTCCGGTCTCTGCCAGATGTTCAGCTATAAAATCGATTGCATGATTGTAAGCTGCCGGAAGACCCGCATTGCCCTTCATATCCAGAAAATACATGCCGTACTGCCCGGCCGTCCGGCGGTTCTCCTCCCGCATCAGGGCTTCCGATGAATTATCAACAGCAATGACCGAAATATTCTCTTTTTCACAGGCATCCGCCAGAAGAGTCCGAAAGGTCTCACACTCTTCCATTCTCCGGTTATGCAGTACGGTTATGATAAAGTAATCCATTTTTATTTAAGCAGAAAGGCTTCTGCCGTCTGCAGATCCTCCGGTGTTGTGATCTTGATGTTCCTGTAGCTGCCGCGGATCATATGAACGGCACCGCCCGCACGTTCGAGCACCATGCCGTCATCCGTGATCACGGAAAGATCCGCAACCGCCTCTCCGTCATTAAACAGCATGTCATAGGCTTCCCGGATCACCGGATACGAAAAGACCTGAGGCGTCTGTACCAGCCATACACAATCCCGCATCGGTGTCTCTTCGACCTGCCCTACAAAGTTGGCAATCCGTACCGTATCATTTGTCGGCACTCCGCAGATCGCATTTCCGAATACACCGGCCGTTTCAAGTCCGTGCCGGATCATCTCCTCATCCGCAAAGGGACGCACCCCGTCGTGGATCAGCACGTAATCCGTATCCCTGCAGGCCTTCAGTCCGTTATAAACGGATTCACAGCGCGCGGATCCTCCCGTGACGATATCTGTTACTTTTGAAAAGCCGTATTTTTCAACGATTTCACGCAGAACATAGTCTTTTCGTTCCTCGGTGACCACCAGAACGATATCATCGATCCGTTTGGAATCCTGAAACACCTTGACCGTATGTGCCAGGATCGGCCTGTCCCCAAGGCATATATATTGTTTGGGTTTTTCCGTTTCCATCCGCAGACCGTTTCCGGCAGAAACGATCAGCGCTGTATTTTTTGACATAAAATTTTCTCCCCGAGCGGCAGATTCGGAACGGCATTAAGATCCCATCCGCTGAACCGTTTCTGTCTGTATGCTTCAAAAGCCGCAACCCCGATCATGGCTGCATTATCCGTGCAGAAGATCGGAGACGGATAATAAAACGTGAGTCCGTTTTCTTCACAGGCCTTCTGCATGGCTCTGCGAAGGGTTCCGTTGGATGCCACACCGCCTGCGATCGCAAATTTATGAATATCATACCGGCGGGCGGCACGCATGGCCGTTTCCACCAGATCTTCGATCACGGCTGCCTGAAAAGAAGCCGCCACATCTTCCTGCTTCCAGTCCGTCCCTGCCATTCTGCATGTATTCAGATAATTCAGAACTGCCGATTTCAATCCGCTGAAGCTGAAATCATAGGGTCCGGTCTTCTGAGAGCCGCGCGCATAATTATGGGAATCCCTGCCGGCCTCACGGATATGTGTTCTCGGAAAACGAATGGCCTCCGGATCACCCTTCTGTGCCGCCTTTTCGATCTTCGGCCCTCCGGGATACCCGAGTCCGATCGCACGCGCCACCTTGTCAAAGGCTTCTCCGGCCGCATCATCTCTTGTTCTGCCGAGGATCTCAAGCTCTCCGTCTTTCTGTACGATGACCAGATGGGTGTGTCCCCCGGAGATCACTTCGCAGAGAAAGGGCGGTTCCAGCTCCGGATGCTCGATATAATTAGCCGCAATATGCCCCTCGATATGGTGGACGCCGATCAGCGGAAGCTTCCGCGCATAGGCGATCGCCTTGGCTTCGGCAACACCCACAAGCAGTGCCCCCACAAGCCCAGGACCACAGGTCACGGCAACTGCCGACAGTTCTTCCAGTGAGGTACCGGCCTCTTCGAGCGCCATGCGGATCACCGGATCGATCTTTTCAATATGTTTCCGCGAAGCGATCTCGGGCACGACGCCGCCGTATAAGGTATGCAGGCGGATCTGCGAGGAGATCACATTGGAAAGCACTTCCCGGCCGTTCCGGACGACCGCTGCAGCCGTCTCATCACAGGAACTTTCGATTGCCAGGATCCTGATATCCTCCATCCGTCATTCCTCCTCAAAGTTCAGTTCAATCGTCTTTCCGTCTTCTCCGAGCTCCGCTGCCGGAAAAATTTTCCGGATCTTCTTCAGATACCATTCCGGATGCATCATGGAAGGTGAAAAATGCGTCAGCCACAGGGCGGACGGCTGCGCTTCCCCGGCCAGAGAAGCCGCCTCGTAAACGGTCATATGGCGATGCTCGACCGCTTTTTCTTCTTTTTCCTCATCTCCGTACATGCCCTCACAGATCAGAAGGTCTGCGTTTTCCGCCTGTCCGGCTATGACAGGAACCGGGCGCGTATCCGTTGTATACACAACCTTCAGACCTTTTCTTTCCTTCCCGAGGACCATATCCGGCGTATACACTTTCCCGTCATCTTCGATCGTCTTCCCCTTCTGGAGCGGGTTCCAGAATTTCAGCGGAATCTCCTGCCTGCGGGCACGTTCGGCATCGAATTTTCCCGCACGCGGGATCTCCAGCGTATAGCCGTAGCAGACCATATTGTGCTGCACACGGAAGGCCGTGATCTCATAACCATGCAGCGAAATGTGCTCTTCCTTTTCCCGAAGTTCCTTAAAATGAATCTCAAAAGGCAGCTCCGGCGCAATCACGCGGAGCCCTTCCACCACACGTGTCAGACCGCGCGGCCCGATCAGAGTGACCGGTTCCTTCCGCTCGGAATTCGCCATGGCAAGCAGTATTCCGGGAAGTCCGCTGATATGATCGGCGTGATAATGCGTAAAACAGATCGTATCAACAGGCTTAAAAGACCAGCCCTGTTTCCGCAGGCTGATCTGTGTGCCTTCACCGCAGTCTATCAAAAGACTGCTTCCGTTGTATCGTGTCAGAAGAGAGGTGAGAAAACGCTGAGGCAGCGGCATCATCCCTCCCGTTCCCAACAGGCAGATATCCAGCATCTAACTATAATTCCGTTTCTCTTCGGTATTTTCGGATCCAGTCATCCAGGGATGCAAAGGGGTCCCCGGGCTCTTCCGGGAATTCTGCACTTCGGAATTCCGAGGCAAGCAGTTCCCGCGTTTCAGGATCCACGGCCTTCTCATCGGCCGCTGCACGGAAGGCTTCTTCGCCCTTCCCCTGCCAGGTGCAGAGCAGCAGGCTGCGCAAAGTCTGCATCGTATGCATCCGCTCATAAGCCTCTTCCATACAACGGATGGCTTCATCCATCTGGAAGAGACGCGCATGAGCAACTCCCTTATTGTGCCATACGGAGCCGGAAAAGGACAAGCCCAGTTTTTCCGTCTGCCGCAGTTTCAGTATCATATCATAGGTCCGCACCGCACGGGCAAGTTTTCCGTAGCGGACATAGGCATCGGCTCTCTGTTTCATACGGGAAGCGACCGGTTCTTCTTCCAGACTGCGAAGCCGTTCCCACATCTGCTGCTCTTCTTCTGCATTCAGCCAGCTGGCTTCACGCATGACCGGCATGACCAGATCCTGAAGATGAGGATCGGGTGCCTCTGTCACGATACGGTGCAGATCGGCAACAAGCTGATGGGCACCCAGTTCCGTATCCAGCCATTCGACCAGCTTTGTGCCGAAAAAGGAAAGATCCACCAGCGGCAGATTGTTCTGCAGATAATAGCAGAGCTCTTCAATGGAACGGATATTCACATCGGCTTCTTCAATATGGAACGGTATCTCCGCACGTTTTATCTGGCAAAGGATCGTTGTACTCATTTTCTGTCCTCCCAGCTGTCACGCCAGGTTTTTCCGGAAGAAGGATACCATTCTCCGAACCCCAGATCCTGCACCTCGATCATGCACTCTCCCGGCTCGGAATAATAGAGATGCAGCCGCACACGCGTCGTCTTCGGCGGCCGCTCCGGCATGCCCGGAAGCTGCATGCGGGTATACTGCTCTTTTCCGTCCCGTCCCGACACCACCCGGAAAATAAGTTCCGGTTTTCCTGTCAGAATACACTCGCAGACTTTATCTGTCTCGTACCAGTTCACACCCGCCGAGATCAGAGGATAGTACGTTTCTCTTCCCTGGATCAGCATGTCCATGCCGATACTGCCGCGAACCAGATCATCACCCAGATACATAACATCTGTCAGCCAGTTTTCTCCGATCTTTTCACGGGCGGCATGGCAGGCACCTCTTGCAAAAAGATTATCCACAACAAAAGCTTTTCGTCCCCCCTTGCAGAGCAGGGTCACGGAACGTGAAGCCCATGAGCGGTCGAAGGTCTCACCCGTAATAAAGACGCTGCTGTACAGATTCTGGCGCAGGGATGCATTCACCATATTGTAAAACTGTTCATCCCAGGAACTTCTGCTTTCGGAAAGACGGACCGTGATTCCTTCTTCGATCCGGGCCGTGGCCGGCCGTACCAGATTGTCGATGCCCATCGAGTAAAAGGTGACCTTTCTGCCGCAAAAACGGAAAAAGCCGACATTCCGCTGCCGAAGCTCCGGTTTCTGAAAAAGAGTGTGATAAAAAAAGCTTTCTCTGTAATCCTGCAGAAAGATCCTGCTTCTCTGCATCCCGAGTGCGGAACACATACCCTGCAGAAAGGTGACCATCGTCCGGGTCAGCCTTTCAATCGTGATCGTCATGCCGTTGATCTGTTCTGCGGGATCATCTATTCCGAGAGAAACAAAGGCTGTTTTCAGCAGCCGTGCGCCCTTTTCCTGAAGCCTCGCCATCAGATCTTCTGTCAGCGTTCCTTCATCTTCGCGCATCGCCATCTCATCAAAAAGACCGGCAAAATCA
>JABUSX010000373.1 GCA_021442545.1 Eubacterium sp.
ACCATCAGTTCCTTCGCATCCTTGCCTCGTGCATAGGCTGCAAAGAGCTGGTTCATCGTAGCCGCATGGTCTTCACGGGTCTTGCCTTCGCCGATACCCTTATCCTTCAGACGGGAAAGAGACGGCAGAACATCGATCGGCGGCGTAATGCCTTTCCGGTAAAGCTCACGGCTCAGGATGACCTGTCCCTCCGTGATATATCCCGTAAGGTCGGGAATCGGATGGGTCTTGTCATCTTCCGGCATGGACAGGATCGGGATCATCGTGATCGAACCGTTCTTGCCATGCTGGCGGCCGGCGCGTTCATAAAGTGTTGCAAGGTCCGTATACATATAGCCGGGATAGCCGCGGCGTCCCGGAACTTCCTTACGGGCCGCAGAAACTTCACGCAGAGCATCCGCATAGTTCGTAATATCCGTCAGGATGACCAGAACATGCATGTTCTTTTCAAATGCAAGATATTCGGCAGCCGTCAGGGCCATACGCGGTGTGGAGATACGCTCAACAGCCGGGTCATTGGCGAGGTTTATGAACAGAACCGTACGGTCGATGGCGCCGGTTGCGCGGAAGGATTCCTGGAAGAAGTTTGCCTCTTCAAAGGTAATACCCATGGCCGCAAATACAACGGCGAACTGTTCATCGGTGCCGCGCACCTTCGCCTGACGGGCGATCTGAGCGGCGAGGTTTGCATGGGGCAGACCGGAAGCCGAAAAGATCGGAAGCTTCTGTCCGCGGACCAGTGTATTCAGTCCGTCAATCGCGGAAACACCGGTCTGAATGAATTCGGCAGGATAAACACGGGCCGCCGGATTCATCGGAAGACCGTTAATGTCCATGCGGGCATCCGGCAGGATTGCCGGACCGCCGTCGATCGGATTGCCGATTCCGTCAAATACACGGCCGAGCATGTCTTCCGAAACCGGAAGCTCCATGGCCTTTCCGAGGAAACGAACCTTGCTGTTGGAAAGGTTGATGCCGGCAGCATTTTCGAAAAGCTGAACCAGAACATTGCTTCCGTCGATCTCCAGAACACGGCAGCGTCTGATCTCACCGTTTGAAAGCTCGATCTCACCCATCTCGTTAAATGTGATCTCTTCTACGCCTTTTACCATCATCAGAGGGCCGGCGACTTCCTGTATGGTACGATATTCTTTCGCCATGACTTAATCCTCCTTTCCGGCAAAGGATGCGATCTCGGCAGCAAGTTCTGCTTTGATCTTCTGGTATTCTTCATCGATATTCGTCTCCGGCGTATATTTATAACGCCCGATCCGTTCACGTACATCCATTCCGACCAGATCGTTGATGCTGATGCCTTCCTGAAGAGCTTTCGAGCCCTGCTGATAGTAGGCATAAACCAGCTTCATCAGGTAATACTGCTTCTTCAGAGATGTATATGTATCGATTTCATCGAAGGAGTTCTGATGCAGGAAGTCTTCACGGATGGACCGTGCCGCTTCCATTTTCAGACGATCCTGCGGAGAAAGGGCATCCATACCGACCATCTTAACGATCTCGTTCAGAGACGCTTCTTCCTGAAGCAGGCTCATCAGTTCCTGACGGGTGCTCATCCAGTCGCTTTCCACGTTCTCATCAAACCAGGCCGCAAGACTATCCAGATACAGGCTGTAACTGGTCAGCCAGTTGATCGCCGGGAAATGCCTCTGGTATGCAAGGTCGGCATCCAGTCCCCAGAACACCTTCACGATACGCAGTGTTGCCTGTGAAACCGGCTCGGAAATATCACCGCCGGGCGGTGAAACGGCACCGATCGCGGAAAGTGCACCTTCACGTGCCTCCTTGCCGAGAGAAATGACACAGCCTGCGCGCTCATAGAACTCTGCCAGACGGGAACCCAGATAAGCCGGATATCCTTCTTCACCGGGCATCTCTTCCAGACGTCCGGACATTTCACGAAGAGCTTCGGCCCAGCGGGATGTCGAATCTGCCATAAGGGCGACCGAATAACCCATGTCACGGAAGTACTCTGCCATCGTGATACCTGTGTAAATGGAAGCTTCACGAGCCGCCACCGGCATATCCGAGGTATTGGCGATCAGCACGGTACGCTGCATCAGAGATTCGCCGGTCTTCGGATCTTTCAGTTCCGGGAACTCGTTCAGAACGTCCGTCATCTCGTTTCCGCGCTCTCCGCATCCGATATACACAACGATATCGGCTTCCGCCCACTTGGCAAGCTGATGCTGTGTAACCGTCTTACCGGAACCGAAGGGGCCCGGGATCGCCGCCACGCCGCCGCGGGCGATCGGGAAGAATCCGTCAATAACACGCTGTCCTGTGATCAGCGGCTTTGTCGGTGCAAGCTTTTTGGCATAGGGACGGCCCTTACGAACCGGCCATTTCTGCATCAGAGTAACCGCTTCATCACCGTTTTCCGTTTCGATCACGGCCACGGTTTCCTCAACCGTGTAGGAACCGGACTGAATGCTTTTCACTTTTCCGCTGATGCCGTTCGGTACCATGATCTTCTGAACGACGACCACTGTTTCCTGAACAGTACCGAGGACGTCTCCTGCAGAGACCTCTTCGCCGACTTCTGCCGTTGCCTTAAATTCCCATTTTTTCTCTCTGTCAAGGGCAGGAACTTCAACACCGCGGCTCAGCAGATTGCTGTTGGTCTGTTCCATGATCTTATTCAGCGGACGCTGAATACCATCATAGATGGAGCTGATCAGGCCGGGGCCCAGTTCAACAGACAGCGGCATTCCGGTCGATTCCACCGGCTCGCCGGGTCCGAGACCCTGGGTCTCTTCATAGACCTGTATGGAAGCCTCGTCTCCGTGGATCTCGATGATCTCACCGATCAGACGTTCCTTACTGACACGGACCACGTCAGACATATTTGCATCACGCATGCCTGTTGCGATAACAAGCGGTCCGGCCACTTTTTTGATTATACCCGTGCTCATAATTGCAGCCGTTCTCCTTTCTGGTTATTCACCGCCGAACAGGATATCGCTGCCGACAGCCTGCTCCACGGATTTCTTTACAGCGGCGATACCGTTTCCGGTATTCCCTTTGATGCCGGGGATCAGCGTGACAGCCGGTGTGATCTCACCCGCATAACGCCTGATCTCCTTCGGGATCACGGCCGCAAGTTCTTCTGTAATATAAACGATTCCGTAACCGTTCTGTGCAAGCTGGCGAAGCGTGCGGGACGCCTGCTCTGCATCATTGTCTTCGATGGGAAAGATCGACAGTCCGAGGGCAGCAAACCCGTAAATGCTGTCATAATCTCCCATGACGCCTATCTTATCCATACATCTTCCTTACCCTTTCCCGGATGAAATCCTCGGAAAAGCCATTTGCTTTCGCCGTCAGGATGATCCGCGCCGTACTGATCTCGTTCACACGAGCCAGATAATACGCAATGACCGGACCGGCCGAGAATGCATTCCGTTTCTGCGGGCGGATCGTATCAATAATACTGTCGTCACACCATTTTTCAAAGGCAGACGGCGATTCCTGAAGCGCTTCCGCCGCATCGGAAAAGCCGCTCTTGCTCAGGAAGGCAAAGAGCTCATCCTTTCCGGAGGCTGCCGCAACCGCAAGCGTCTGCACATTAAAGGCATGACAGGGTGCAAGCGCTTCCTGCAGGAAGGCAAGTGATTTTCCCGTCTTCTGGGACCTCACGGCGATCTTGATATTCCGCACGGCTACCAGCTGCTTTTCATAGACCCGCAGCAGCTCGACCTTCGAGCGGCTTCCGGCCTTATCCATGGCTTCCAGGCAGGCTCTGTCCACAAGGACATCCGTCCTCTGTCCGTCACGGGTCTGGATCATCCGTTCATAAGCAGCCTTCGCAGCCTCACGCATATGTGCAGGCAGCTCATCAAAAGCCTTTTCCTGCAGGATCCGGCTGATGTCTTCCTTACGAAGCCCCTCAATATCGTAATAGATATTATCCGGAGCCTCGGAAATACAGGCCGCCTTGATCCCGGCTTTGAGATTATGGTACATCTCGGGATAAGAAAGGATCTCAAATATTTCCGGATCTACCTTCAGTTCTTTCATCAGTACACGGATCTTCTTTTCCTCCTGAGAAAGAACGGCATCCGGTTCTTCTGCAGTCCCCTGCTCGCCCCAGCCGCGTTCGATCAGAAAAGCAAGGACCTCTTTCTCGTCCTTCATTCCGATCATCTGCTGGACATCGGCATCGGAAAGCAGATAACGCTCTCTGACACGGATCCGTGCCACGGCGTATGCATAATCCACATCACCCATACGTTTTCTCCTTTACCAGAGTACCCGATGTACGATATCCTGCAGTTCTTCCTGTTTTTCACTGAACAGTGCTTTCAGAGAACAGTTCTGATCGATCCCGCCGTAGCGAAGGATGAAGCCGCTGTCGATATTTGCCGTCTCGCTGGAAACCTTGATGCCTCCGCCTTTTACAAAGCCCTGCAGCTGCATATCGACCAGAAAGCCGAACGGCAGGCGATCCTTGTCCTTTTTGGAGAACAGGATCTCTCCATCCTTTGTATAATCGATATTCTCGGCAAGCACTTTTTTGATCATCTCAAAATAGGCATTCTCATCCTGCGCCATCAGCTTGTCATACGCCTTTCCGATGATCTCGGAAATGACCGACTGCTTTGCGGAAAGAAGTGCCTGGCGACGTTTCAGATCAATCTGTGAACTGATCCGTTCATCGTAGTTCTTTGCATCCTGTTCCGCCTTCTCCGCGTAGCGTCCGCGTATCTCCTGTGCATCCGCTTCCGCAGCAGCTTTCACGCTGTCTGCCTGTGCATTGGCCTCTTGCAGGATACCTTTGGCTTCTTCTTCCGCCTGCTGCAGGATTTCATTTAAGATTGTATTCACTCCTGCCATGTTATCCTCCTAAAATCAAATTCTCTCGTTCGCTCCTGATATTATCTCGGAATATTCGTGATGGCCAGGATGGAGACAAGGAGTGCCAGGATGGCGTAGGTTTCAACCATGGCCGGGAACAGCATGGCCTTACCGAACTGTTCGGGTTTGCGGGCGATGATCCCGATTGCCGCAGCTGAAGTTTTACCCTGATGAAGACCGGAGCCGAGACCGACAAGACCGACGGGCAGGCAGGCCAGAAGGTACATAAGACCGGTCTGCATATCCGCAACCATCTCTCCGCCGAGAATACCCGTCTGGGACAGGCAGATGAAGGTAACCAGAAGTCCGTAGATACCCTGTGTGCCGGGAAGCAGCTGCATGATCAGAACTTTGGCGAACTGTTCAGGATCTTCCGCAACAACTCCGGAAGCTGCCTGGCCGGCTACACCGACACCCCAGGCCGATCCGATACCTGCAAAGATCGTTGCGCACGCAGCACCTGCCAATGCGAATACCATTCCCATATTCATTTTCCATTTCCTCCCTTGACTGTAATGTATTTTGTTTCGTTTTTAAATGGCCTGAAGGGTTTTCCTCCGGCATCATAAAACTTACCGAAAAATTCCACGTACTGAAGACGGTTCGTATGTACGTATGCGCCCAGTGCATTGATTGCGATATTAAGCGTATGACCGAGCACGAAAACAACAATGAAGATGATCACGCCGAGAACGCCGCCTCCGAACATGGTCGCGATCATATTGATAACACTTGCAATAACGCCGGTTGCCAGACCAAGCGCCAGCAGACGCGAATAGGAAAGCACGTCCGAGAGCCAGCCCGTAACACCGTAGAGGTCGTAGGCTCCGAGCGCGATCCGCAGGAACCAGTTCTTTCTTCCTCTCCCGCTCATGATCAGGATGATCACGGCACCGATCACGGTGATCGCGATGGCGAACGGTCCGACCCAGTCCGGGAAAACATACACTGTTCCCGAGATCGATGCAAAGATATCGGACGGCAGCAGCAGAAGCAGCAGGCCGCACAGGAACAGGTACCAGCTCAGAACATCACAGACGAAGCCGACAATGTCGCGTCCCTTAAGAAGTTCAAAGCCCTTGATGCCAAGTCCGACAAACAGATGGATCACGCCGAAGAGCATACAGAACATCAGCAGACGCATCGGATCATTGATCGGTTCAAACCAGAGCGCCTTGACGATCTTGTCTCCGCTGTAGCCGAAGAAGGTCGTGGCAGCCACATCGATCGCATCGCCGAAAAATCCGCCGTACATGAAGCCCCAGAAAGCTGTCGAGATGCCGCACCAGAAGAACAGCTTCAGCATCTTTGCAAGCCCTTCATCAAGGTTCTTTTTCTTCGCAAGAATGACGGCACAGCCGATGAACATGATGATGCCGTAGGCCGCATCGGAAAGCATCATTCCGAAGAAGATCACGTAAAAGATCGACATGATGAACGTCGGATCCACGCGTCCTTTCTTCGGCAGACCGTAGGAAGCCAGAACGCCTTCCGCATTCTGCGAGAACTTGTTGTTCTTAAGCAGGGTCGGCTCCATTTCACCCGAATCGGAATTTTCCTTTTCAACGTAAGCTCCGAACTTTTCCGAAAGAAGACTTCCGACGCGGTCCGCCTGTTCGGCCGGTACCCAGCCCTGCAGGAAAAATACGTTTCCGGACTGCGGAACATCTCCGAGTATCCGGTATTTTTCAGCCCGGCTGCGGTAATAGTCGGCCATGATCCGATAATACTTAACGGATTTGATATAGGACGCTATGGTTTTTTTGTCTTCTTCCTTCTTAGCTTCCATATCCGCGATGATCCTGTCGCATTTTGCGGCTTCTTCCGACGGTATGCCGGCGATCATCTGTGCCGGACGTGAAAAACCGGCACTCCGCAGATTTTCCGTTACCTTGTTTTCGTCATCCTTCATGCAGATCACGGAAACACAGCTCACGTCATTCGCTGCAGAGATCACGCGTGCCGAAACGGCACCCGGATGGGAAATGTCTTTTGACGCCAGTTCTCCGAGAGCCTCATCTTTCATCAGCCCCGGAATCGTACCGATCAGAACGGCCGTCATGCGGGTTCCGACAGAACTCATCGGGATATCCAGTCCCATCCACGGAACCAGAGATTCTTTCAGATTTTCCGCCTTCTGGATCTGGCCGTCGCATTCGGATATGTCTTTTGATGCCCTGAGAATCTCCGCCACTTCCACATTGTACTCGTGGCGGTTTTCAATTGCCTTTTCATACCTGGAAGCATCAACGAATGCCTTTTCCGAGAAGAGACCGCCGCCTGCGACCTTTTCTCCGGAATATTCGCCGATCAGCTTCAGGGCATCATCGAAAGATACGGCACGCCTTTCATATTTCTGACGTGCTGCCTGTGTGTCCATGGTCTGAAGAGCATTCTCTCCGTCGAAATCACGGAACGTGATCTCCATATTTCCCATGGACTGGATGGCTTCCAGGATTTCTTTTCGATGTTTTTTGCTCGCACAGATGCTGAGCTTCTGCATATTTACGATTGCCATGTAAATATCCTTCCTTTACTGAATGGACTTTACAACAGTGCCTCTTGCACGCGTTCGACCGCCAGCGCCTCCTTTTCAGCCGCGACGCTCCTCAGCGCATCTGTTTCCTTTGACAGTTCGGCTTCTGCTTCTTTCAGCCGCCTGTCACCGTCAGCCTTGCTTTGACTGAGGCGTGCATTATAGACCTCTTTTCCCTGAGCTTCCGCCTTCTCCCGGATTTCTTCCGCAGCCGTCTCCGCTTCTTTACGGATCCGGTCAGCTTCCGAACGGGCATCGGCCAGAATCTGCACAGCCTTGGCTTCCGCATCTTTGACAGCCTTAACTGTTTCTTCGATCATGTTCTATCCTCCTTTCTCGTGTTACTCGGGTCCCGGGATCCCGAACCGGAATGCAGGCATTCCGATCGAAGATGATAAATCTCAGCCCCTGATGTCATTTCATAAACAAATTATAAATCGTCATATTCGAGTATAAAAAGTTTCATTCATATTTGCAAGCTGTTTTTCAAAACGTCTGGAATTGATATAAAATTGTCAGAACGCTCATGCAATTTGATATTTTGTTCACACAATAAACGGGGATTGTATTCAAAAAAATACAATCCCCGTTTTTAAATCGTACTTACAAAATCACTTGTTTTTACAAAAAGAGAAACAAATGTTACTTTGCAGCATTTGCGGCAACCTTTGCGGCCTGAGCAGCAACTTCTTCCGCAAAGTTTTCACTTCTCTTTTCAAGACCTTCACCGGTCTCAAAACGTACAAAGGATTTCACGGAAATCGCGGCGCCGTTTTCCTTTGCCACTTCCTTCACGTAGCCGGAAACTGTCTGCTTGCCGTCTTCGGCTTTGACATAGACCTGATCCAGAAGAACGATCTCTTTGAGTTCTTTGTTGATGCGGCCTTTGATCATGCCTTCGATCACTTTTTCCGGTTTCTGTGATTCTACCGGATCGTTCATGATCGTAGCCTTGAGAATTTCTCTTTCCTTCTCGATGAAATCGCCGGGGATCTCACTGCTCGTGCAGTAGGAAGGACGCATAGCCGCTGCCTGCATGGCAATGTTTTCGCCCATTTCCTTAACGGCATCGTTCACAACATCGGTTTCGACCTCGACCAGAACGCCGATCTTGCCGTCCATATGATTATATGCAGCAATGAAACCGTTCTCCACCTCGCATTTTGCGAAACGGCGGACACTCAGTTTTTCTCCGATCACGGCGATCCAGTAATCGACATACTGGCTGACCGTCTTCTCCGGCTCTTTGCTCCACGGTTCTGCAAGGAAGGCTTCAACATCTTCCGCATCCGTTGTCAGGATCTGGTCGGCAATTTCATTGACAAAGCCGCGGAAGTCCGCATTCTTTGCAACGAAGTCGGTCTCGGAGTTCACTTCAACGGCAACTGCCTTTTTGCCGTCCTCGGAAACCTTCAGCATAACGATACCTTCTGCCGCAATACGGCCGGCTTTCTTCTGAGCCTTTGCCATACCGTTTTCACGCAGCCATTCAACGGCCTTTTCCATATCTCCGTCAACTTCCGTAAGGGCCTTCTTGCAGTCCATCATGCCTGCACCGGTCATCTCACGTAACTCTTTTACCAAAGCAGCTGTGATTGCCATAACTCTGTACCTCCTCTATTACTCTCAGAACAGAAATCTGTTTATTATTCTTCTTCCGTAAGGGTCGCTTCTGCGGCAGCTTCCGCTGCTTCATCATCAGCCGTATCCTGGGCAGCGCCCTGTTTTGCTTCAATGACAGCGTTTGCCATCGTGGAAACAAGCAGTTTCACGGCACGGATCGCATCGTCATTGCCCGGGATCACATAATCCAGTTCTTCCGGATCGCAGTTTGTATCGCAGATGCCGATCAGCGGAATGCCGAGTGCATGTGCTTCCTGTACGCAGATACGTTCCTTCTTCGGATCGACGATGAAGATCGCATCCGGCAGATGCTTCATCTCTTTGATGCCGCCAAGGTTCTTCTGAAGCTTTTCCTGTTCCTTTTTCAGACCGATGACTTCCTTCTTCGGAAGAACTTCAAACGTTCCGTCTTCTTCCATCTTTTCGATCTGTTTCAGACGTCCGATACGGCTCTGGATGGTCTTGAAGTTGG
>JABUSX010000175.1 GCA_021442545.1 Eubacterium sp.
CATATCTTTGAGGAACCGGCCGTGATCGTGGATACGCATGTAAAGCGGACCGCAAAGAGGCTGGCTCTTACGGATGAAACGGATCCGGTGAAGGTGGAATATGATCTGATGAAGGAGATACCGGAGGATCACTGGACTCTGATCAATCTGCAGCTGATTACTTTCGGACGGGAGATCTGTTCTTCCCGTTCTCCGAAATGCGGCAATTGTTTCCTGAAGGCGTACTGCCGGGAACAGAAGTAAGGAATAGGAATACATGAAAAGAAACAGCAGAAAGAATAACAAAGGAAAGAAAACCCGGATCATTGCGGTCATAATCGTGATCGTGATTATTGCGGTGATGGTTCTGAGCCTGGTCGTTTCCGCGGTACGTGCCGAAGAGATCGGAATGAATGCAGGAAATGTGCAGAACGGCACGGAGCAGCCCGTAAATACCGCTGACAACGGGCAGAGCGGCGCAGAACAGTCAGGCAGCGGTCAGAACGGTGCCGGGCAGGAAGACAGTGCACAGAACGATCCGGCCGTTTCTTCCGGGATAACCGGAACAGACAGCGATACACCCATCCGGGTCTGTATTGCCGGTATTGACGTTACCGGTATGACGGAGTCTGAAATGCAGGCGGCAGTTGACGCATATATGGGAAACCTGAAAACGGACAGGATCTCATTATGTGCAGATACGGAAAGCATGGAAGTAACGGCAGGAGATCTCGGACTGACCTATACAAATGAATCGGTCGTGGAAGAGGCTCTTTCTATCGGGAAGAAGGGAAATGTGCTGAAGCGTTTTCTTGCGGAACAGGAAGTCCGTCAGAACGGACCGATCACCCTTGATCTGGATCTTTCTGTGGATAACGGCCGTGTCACACAGATTGTGAACGAGGCCAAGGAAAGAATGGATTGTGATCCCGCAGGGAACAGCATCGTATTGAATGATGACGCGACTTTTTCCATCCTTCCGATCCGGGACGGCATTTCGATCAATGCAGCGGAATCCGTAAAGATCGTTGAGAATTATATGAATACGCAGTGGTTCGGAGGCGACGGCTCCGTGATGCTGGACGCAGTGATCACCGCAGGGGAAGATACTTCAGAGATGCTGTCAAATATCCGGAATCTGCTCGGAGAATCCACAACCCAGTTCGATGCTGAAGATACAGGCCGGACGACGAATATCACAACCGCGGCGCAGCATATCGACGGAACGGTCCTTTACCCCGGAGAAATCTTTTCCACGCTTCTTACCATCGGTCCGACAACGGAAGAAAACGGATTTGCACTCGGCACTTCCTATGCGGGTTCCGAGATCGTAAAAAGCTACGGGGGCGGAGTCTGTCAGGTCTCGACGACGCTCTACAATGCGGTGCTAAAATCGGAACTCGATGTGATCGAGCGGCATAATCATTCCATGCGTGTTCACTATGTGGATCCGGGTTTTGATGCGGCTATTTCAGATGACAGTGAAGCCGGTGCCGTTGATTTCAGCTTTGTAAATGCGTTCGATGCTCCGGTTTATATTCAGGCAGAGGTCGGATACGGAACGGTGACCTTCCGGATCTACGGGAAAGAAAACCGCAGCAAAGACAGGACGATCGAGTTTCAGAACAAGATCACTTCGACTACGGACTTCGGAAGGGCGTATACGGTCGATTCGGAACAGGACTACGGTACCATCTATGAGATGGCCGGTGAAGAAGGCCTGACAGCCGAACTCTGGAAGATCATCTATATCGATGGGGTTGAGGATCATAAAGAACAGGTGAATACCAGTATTTATTCGCCGACCAATCATACCTATTTTGTCGGTACGAAGGGCGCAACGCCGGAAACGGAGAGTGCGATTCGCAGCGCCTGCGCGACAAAATCCATTGACAAAATCAATGCGGCAATCTTAAGCGGAGCAATTTCGGATGCACAAACACTGGAGGAGGAAGCTGCAGAGGAGGCCCTTCTGGAAGAGGAACTTGCAGAAGAAGAGCTACTGGAAGATGCATACGCAGACTATACTGCGGCAGAAGAGAACTGGGCGGCAGAAAATTCGATGTGGTGAGAAAATCGCATAAAGCAAAGTGAAAAAATGAGATTTGATGAGACGCTGTGACCGGAGAGGCCGCAGCGTCTTCTGCTGCAGGCAGATACGGATCCGTGCGGATGACAGGAAAATTTTCTGTGATCCGGTTTGTCAGGAGGGTTCTGCGGGATCGAGAGAAAAGATAAATTCCGTTCCGACGCCTTCGGTGCTGATGGCGGTGATGTTCTGTCCATGCTGGTTGATGATCTCTCTGACAATGGAAAGACCAAGACCGTTGCCTTTTCGTTCCCGGCCCCTTGAAGCATCTGTTTTGTAAAAACGTTCCCAGATCTTGTTCAGGGAGCTGCGCGGTATACCTGCGCCGTGATCCCGTACCGAGACATAAACTTTTTCGTGGCGGATATCGCTTTCAATTTCGATGGAACTGTTGTCTTTGCTGAATTTGATCGCGTTGTCGATCAGATTGTAGAGCACCTGCTGGATCTTTCCCATGTCGGCAGAGACGAACAGTTCTTCCCCTGTCAGATAGAGGCGGATGGAGATATGCCGCGGCGTGCAGATTCCCTCAAAGGCCGTTGCGGAATTCCGGATCACCGCATTGATATCAAAATCCGAAAGGACCAGGTGATTTTTACTGGTATCCATGTCATTCAGCGTCAGCAGACCGTTTGTCAGCTTTGTCAGGCGTTCGGTCTCCGAGAGGACGATCTTCAGATACCGGTCCTGCTTATCCGTGGGAATCGTGCCGTCAAGCATGGCTTCCACATATCCCTTGATCGATGTGAGCGGAGAACGGAAATCGTGAGAAACATTGGCGATGAAGTTCCGTTCGTATTCACCTGTCTTGTTCATTTCATCCGACATGAAATTCAGTGAAGAGGCAAGCTGTCCCATTTCGTCTTCCGATGTGATCGGTATGTTGTAGGACAGGTTTCCTTCGACGTATTTCTGCGTTCCGGCCGTGATTTTTTTCAGAGGGCGCAGAACCGTAATCCAGAGGAGAAGGAACACGAAAAGGAAGATACCGAACAGAATGAGGAAGAAAATATAGACGATCTGCAGGATGCTTTCCCGCATCGAGACGATCTCTGTTACAGGCATATGGATGGCAACATACCCGCGGATGTTCATATCGGATGTGACCGGCACGAGTACACTGATGTGGTTCTCCCTGAAGTGGTCAAAGAACAGACCAGTCGTATAATACGAATTACCGAGCGCGATCGGATCGAAGTTTTTCAGGCGTTCCGGTTTTTCCGGAGCGGAGGAATCTGCGGAATTGAAGAAGATCGTACCATCTTCCGAGAGAAGCCAGATCTCGCTGTTGTGATAACCGGCAAGAGCCTTCAGACTCATACGCATGTTTTCCTGCCCGGAGGTATCTTCGACCCGGGCAGAAAGAAGCGATTTATCGGAGGCGATCTGCACGGCCTCGCTGTACAGGCTGCGGCTCGTCGTTTCGATCAGACGGTCGTCGATCAGCTTTGACATCACGAGAGAGATCAGAAGAAAACCGGTCACGCCGATCAGGATATAGACCAGTATGAATTTAAAAATGATCTTTTTTCCCATGCTGATTCAGCGCACCTCGAATTTGTAGCCGATGCCCCATACGGTCGAAATGGACCAGCTGAGGTTTCCGCTTATCTTTTCACGCAGGCGTTTGATATGCACATCAACCGTGCGGGTATCGCCGACGTAGTCATAGCCCCAGATGTTGTCAAGAAGCTGTTCTCTCGTAAAAACACGGTTTGGAGAAGAAGCGATAAAGTACAGGAGTTCCAGTTCCTTCGGCGGCATGTCCAGAGGTTCGCCCTTGTAAACGACGGAGTAATTTGTCAGGTTGATGGTAAGGTCCGTATAGGATACCATTTCAACAGCCGCATCCGGTTTTTCCTCTGCAGCAGCGGGTGCGGGCTGAAAGCGGCGCAGCACCGCTTTGACGCGGGCAACCAGCTCTTTCGAGTCAAAGGGTTTGATCATGTAGTCATCGGCGCCCATTTCAAGCCCCAGGACCTTATCGAAAACTTCACCTTTTGCGGAAAGCATGATGATCGGAATATTTGAAGACTGGCGGACTTCTCTGCAGACCTGGTAGCCGTCCATGCCGGGAAGCATAAGGTCGAGCAGGATCAGATGCGGGTTAAATTCCCGGACCGCCTTCAAAGCAGATTCACCGTCCTGTTCGATGCGGCAGTCATAACACTCTTTTGTCAGGTAGAGGGAAATCAGCTCCGCAATATTTTCATCATCATCCACAATCAGGATCTTCTGCTTCTGAGCCATGAGGCTGCTCCTTCCTTCTGCTGTCTGTGTAAACTTAACAAACGTGCGCCGGCATTACGTTTCCGGTCCGGGACAGACGGTACCTTTTTCCGGCTTGTTCCGGTGCCGGTTCATGTCGGTTTCCGTTCTTTCGCTGTAAGGTTCTTATGCTGTAATGTGCTTATTTGAAGGTGACGACTGTGACGCCGGCGTCTCCTTCCCCGTACTCGGCCAGTCGGAATTCTTTCACATGCTTTTGTTTCCGGAGATACTGATGGATTCCCTTCCGAAGGGCACCTGTGCCTTTTCCGTGCACGATGCGTACACTCGGAAGATGCGCAAGGAAGGCATCATCAAGGTACTTATCCAGCTCCAGAATTGCGTCATCCACCGTCCGGCCCAGCAGGTTGATCTCGGAGCGTACGCCCAGGGATTTTCCGACCTTGATCTGTCCGGCGCCTCCGAGCCCGGCCGGCATTTTCGGTTCTTCCGGAACGTCCGCTTTTTCCAGATCCGTAATCGGAAGCTTCGACCGGAGGATTCCCATTTCGACAAAAACGAAGCCTTTGGAATCCGGCTTTGAACGGACGATGCCGTCCAGATTCATGCTGATGACATGAACGGCATCTCCCGGTTCCAGATCCTTCGGTGAAAGAGGATCGCCTTTCTTTCGATTGTCATTTTTCTTTTCGGTTTTCCGACGGCTGTCCAGCTCTTTTCGCAGGGCTGTACGGCGCCGTTCCAGATCGGCAAGATCTATCGTTCCCATTCCGGCCTTGCGGAAGGCTTTTATGGAGCGGTCGGCGATCTCCTTGGCATCCTGCAGGATCCGGCGGGCTTCGTCTTCTGCCTGATCCAGGGCTGCCTGCCGGCGCTCTTCCAGAGAACGTTCTCTGCTTTGAAGCTGTTTTTTCAGATTTTCCAGTTCGGCCTGACGCCTGGAAATCTGCTGCTCCCGTTCTTCCATTTCCAGACGGGTCGTTTCCAGGTCGGCCAGTACATCTTCGAATGAAGCTTCCTGTTCATCAATCTGTTTTCTGGCATCGTCAATGATGTAGGATGGAAGACCAAGGCGCGCGGAGATCGCGAAGGCATTGCTCTTTCCCGGTATGCCGATCATCAGGCGGTAGGTCGGCTTTAATGTTTCCACATCAAACTCACAGCAGGCATTTTCCACGCCCTCCGTAGTCAGCGCAAAAAGCTTAAGTTCACTGTAATGCGTTGTGGCCATCGTGCGTATGCCGCGGTCATGGAGAAAGCTGAGGATCGAAATGGCAAGGGCGGCTCCTTCCGTAGGATCGGTACCCGCGCCCAGTTCGTCGAAGAGAACAAAGGAACGGCAGTCGGCTTTTTCCAGAAACGACACGATATTGGTCATGTGGGCGCTGAAGGTGCTGAGGGACTGCTCGATACTCTGTTCGTCGCCGATATCCGCGTAGATTTCTGAGAAGACCGGAAGTTCGGAACGGTCAAGACAGGGAATGTGCAGTCCGGCCTGCCCCATCAGTGAAAGCAATCCTGCTGTTTTCAATGAAACCGTCTTACCGCCGGTGTTCGGACCGGTCACGATCAGCAGATCGAAATCGTCGCCAAGGCGTATATCGATCGGAACAACATCCTTTTTCGGAATCAGGGGATGACGGGCCCGGCGCAGGAAGGTGCGGCCGTCTTCACGGAAAACGGGCTCGGTCGCATTCATCGTCAGTGCCAGACGCCCGCGGGCGAAGATGAAATCCAGTGAGATCAGGATCTCAAGATCGGAGCGCAACAGCGCCAGACTGCCGGCAGCTTCCGTGCTGAGAGAAGCCAGGATCGCTTCGATCTCGGCTTTTTCCTGAAGCTGCAGTTCCCGGATCTCGTTGTTCAGCCTGACGACCGACATCGGTTCGATAAACAACGTGGCACCGGTGGAGGACTGATCATGGATCATGCCCGGAACGGCAGCACGGGAGTCGGAGCGGACCGGTATGCAGTACCTTCCGTTCCGCATCGTAATTACGTTATCCTGCAGTGCAGAGCGGGCGGGCCCGTTCAGAACGGCGTTCAGCTGCGCGTGAATGCGGTCGCTGCTCTGGGAAAGAGCACGGCGTATCCGCCGGAGATTGGTACTCGCATCGTCAGCCACGTCCGTTTCCGAAGGAAGGCAGCGGCGTATTTCTCTGGAAAGTGCAGGCAGGGGCTCAAGTGCGGAAAAAAGCGGATCCAGGGCATCCCCGGGACTTTCTTCTTTATCCCGGCGCCCGTAAGAGCGTACGCGTTCCGCATTTTCAAGAAGAGAGGCAATGCGCAGCAGTTCGGCAGCGTTCAGGGAGCTGCCGACGGCAAGCCTCATGAAGGAATCACCGAGGTCCGCGGCTCCCCCGAAAGAGGGTTTTCCCTTCTTCAGAAGACGTGATACCGAAGCGGAGGTCTCTTCCTGAAGGGAACGGATCAGGGAAAGATCATCCGACGGACGCAGTGCCCGGCATTTTCTTTTTCCGGGAGCAGAAACCGCTTCTTCTTCCAGAAGTTCCAGAATTTTATAAAATTCAAGCGTGTGGAGTGCTTTTTCATTCATATTTCATATTTTACTCTAAAAGCGGTGTAGTGGAAAGTGCGTTATTCATACTTTGTTCATGTTTTTGTGATATCCTGTCAACGACATTTTTTTGACTTTCTGAAACTCGTAAAACAGGCATTTACTGCTGTTTTTTCTGCCCGCCGGACGGGCGCAGCCGGTACAGGACTATGTCAGAAGACAAAAAAGATCAGATTCAGAAGAATCATGAAATAACCGAATCTCAGAGTACTTCGGAAAAAGAAGCTCATTCCGCTGCTCGTGAAACAGAAGAAGCCGGGCGTGCTGCAGGCAGGGAAACGCAGCAGGATGCTCAGGGAGCAGAAGAAGCACGGCGGATTTCAGGCAAAGAAACGCAGCCGGATGCTCAGAGAGCAGAAGAAGCACGGCGTGTTTCAGGCAAAGAAACGCAGCCGGATGCTCAGGGAAAAGAAGGTGCGGACGGGTATCACTTTCTGGACCAGACGATCAAAAAACGTCCTCTCAGACGGAAAGAGGTTCTTGTCCGGGTGCTTGGTATCATAGGATCCGGTGCAGCGATCGGACTGATCGCCGCGCTTGTCTTTTCGCTGATTCACCCCGAAGTCTATCAGGCCGCTGCCGAAAAAGCGGATTCCAGAATCACGATTCCCGCGGATGTCGATCCGAATACAGCTTCTGCATCGTCTGCTTCCGCAAAAAAGACCGGTTCATCAGAAACAAAAACTTCAGAAAAAGATGAAACGGAGAAAAAGGATTCCGGAAACGAAAAGAAGAAGGACGAGAATAATACGGATAATACCGGTTCGAAGGACAAGACTTCTTCGGATAACAAAACTTCTTCGGATGACAAAACGGATAAGAATGACAAAACAGGTAAGGATGAAGAAAACCTGAAGGACGAAAAGGATCCGGAAGGAGAAAACCTTCAGGATAAAAACAGCAGCTCATCTGAAAAGAATAATAAGAAGGATGAGGGCTCTGCAGGGAATGCGGCCGGATCGGAAACGGATGGAAAATCCGATGCAAAGGATGGGAACGGAAAATCGGATGCAGAGGATGAGAACGGAAAATCTGATGCAAAGGATGAGAACGGGAAATCTGATGCAAAGGGTGAGAACCGGAATTCTGATGAGGCCTCTGAAAAAGCAGATTCGGATCTTTCCGGAACAGAAGCCGGACAACAGGGAAAAACCCCTGAGGCAGGAGAAAACGCGGAAAAGAATGATCCGGAGAAGGAAGCCCTGAAAGAGGCTCTGGAGGATATCCGGGAGTCTGTTATTGAGGAAGCAATTGAAACGGAGCTGACAGAGCAGGCAGCTGAAGAAATCCTGGAAGAAACGGAAGAAATTCTGGAGGAGACAGGAGAAATCCTGGAGGAAGCAGCAGATGCTTCGGCGGCAGGAACCGGGCCGGTATACGGTACAGGCGAAGAAACCGATGTACAGGCAGATCTGCAGACCGATGTACAGACAGATCTGCAGACCGGTGAACAGGCAGAGTCATCTCAGCCGGAAGATCCTGCTTTCGATTCGACACGGTATCTGACAGATGTCGGAACGCTGAGAACCAGGAAGGATGAAAAGATCACGGAAACGGATATACAGGAGGAAGATCTTTCTGTTGTTCCGGAAACGGGAGTGACCATTCAGGATTACAGACAGGTCTGCCGGGATATGCTGCTGGTCGCAGACGAGGCAGAACGTTCGCTTGTGCAGGTCATCGGCATCACGAGCGAAATGGACTATTTCAATCAGGACTATGAAAACCAGAAGCAGCTTTCAGGAATGATCGTTGCGGAAAACGGAACGGATCTGTTCGTTCTGACAGAGCATCGTGCAGTCAAAGCTGCCGAACGTATCCAGGTCATTTTCTGTGACGGCGCCATGACGGATGCCAATATTCAGAAAGCCGATGAAAGTACGGGTCTTGCGGTCCTGAAGGTGCAGATGACGTCACTGAAGCCGGAAACACTTGCTGAGATCGCAGCAGCGCCCCTTGGCAATTCCTTTGCCGTATCGAGGGGAGATCCCGTGATGGCACTCGGAAGTCCCCTGGGCTACAGCGATTCGATCGCCTTCGGCATTATCACATCGACAAACCAGAAGATCTCCATGATCGACAGGGAGTATGGTCTGCTGATGACGGATATTGAATACAGCAGTGACGGCAGCGGTGTGCTTGTCGACCTGGAAGGAGATGTCGTCGGTGTGATCACGCAGGCTTTCGGATCGGAAGATGGAGGCACGATCGTTCTGCCGATCTCTCAGATCAAGAAACTGATCGAAAATCTTTCCAATAACGAAAAGCAGATCTATGTCGGTATTGTCGGACAGGATGTGACACAGGATATCACCGACCGGACAGGCATTCCGCGCGGTGTGCTGGTGACTTCGGTCATGCAGGATTCTCCGGCTATGCTGGCCGGCATCAAGGAGTTTGATGTGATCGTCCGGATCGGAGAAGAACCGGTTGAGATACTGAGAGATTACACGTTGATCATCGAAAAACTTCCGGAAGAAGAAACCGTCACTTTTACGGCAATGAGAAAGGG
>JABUSX010000281.1 GCA_021442545.1 Eubacterium sp.
TTGCCTCGAAAGGCAAGGTGGCAAAGTGGCAAAGTGGCAAACGAGTCAACGTTTTGACGGAATAGCGCCCGTTTAATTCAAATTTGCTCGGAGAGGGGGTTAGTAATCGATGGCGGAGCGTGGGGTGGGCTCTCCTTCGGCGGGCTCTTCTTCGTCGGGGACCACCTCCCGAAGCATCGTCGCCAGTTCTGTTTTTTCTTCAAAGGCAGAGATGAGTTCGCTTGCTCTGGTGCTGTCTGCCAGCTCCGGATAGCGGAAAAAGTTTTTCGCTCCGCTGGTGTACAGGGGCATCTCTTCCTCGTCGGGGCGGATCACATCCGCCACCGCATCCACCACCGTGCTGATCACGTCGCTGTGGATGCCGGCCTGCTGCTTCATCTGACGGATCATATCCAGATTGATCTCTCCGATCGTCAGCCCGTTCATCTGCGTGTTCAGCAGCAGATTCAGTTCAAGAAGGCTTTCATCATCCACCGGGCTTTCGATCTGAATGATCTGGGTTTTTACCAGGTTTCCTTCCGTAACGATCGTGAGAAGCAGCTGCTCCTCATTTACCCTGGAAAGCTGAAGAAACTTAATGCTGTTCTGATGATAGGAAGGACCTGCAATCATCGTCGCGTATTTCGTGTTCTTCGCAAGAACCTGCACCACCTGCTTCAGCATGTTCTCAAGGCGGTCCGTCTTTTTGAGCATCCATTCCTTCGCTTCATCGAGCTCCTGGTTTTTTTCCTCGATCAGCTCGTTGACGTACATCCGATAGCCTTTATCTGAAGGAATACGCCCCGCCGATGTATGCGGCTGCAGGATATATCCCATTTCTTCAAGATCGGCCATCTCGTTCCGGATCGTTGCCGAACTCAGGTTTAATTCCGTATATTTGGAAATGGTCCTGGATCCCACCGGCTCGCCGGTTTCCAGATAATTCTGGATGATCGCTTTCAGGATTATTTTTTTACGTTCATCTAATTCCATATCCGGTTCCCTACTCGTTCATATGCGGTAAAATTCTCGCGTTTCCGCTTCCTGTTAGCACTCGTATAGATGGAGTGCTAACACTCTACTGGTAGAGTATCACTACCCTATACATTTGTCAACCCCTGAAGCCCCCTTCTTTTTCTTCTTTTTTTCCCTTTTTAAAAGCTTGTTTTACGGCCTTTTATCTCCTGTTTTCCGCCCTTTTATTTCTCGGTTTTTCCCCTTCTTCCTGCGGAGATTAATTTTACTTACGGTTCTCTGCTGCGGATTTTCATTTCCGCTTCTCTGCATGGATTATGTATTTCCGGTTCTCTGCCTCAGGTTTTCGTTTCCGGTTCTCTGCCATAGTTCCGCTACCTCTTCTCTGACGCAGGTTTTTATTTCCGATTCTCTGCATGGATTGTGCATTTCCGGTTCTCTGCCATGGTTCCGCTTCCTCTTCTCTGCCGCAGTTTACGTTTCCGCTTCTCTGCTGCGGATTTTCATTTCCGATCCTCTGATGCCGTTTTACTTTTCCGACTCTGTGCTGCGGATTTTCATTTCCGATCCCCTGATGCAGCTTTACTTTTCCGACTCTGTGCTTCAGATTCACGTTTCCGCTTCTGTGCGCGGATTTCTGTGTCCTTCTTTATGCAGATTTTATATTTGCTCTTTTATATGACGCTTTATCATGATAAAATACGTACAATTATTGCCACCTACCTTTTACAAAATTTTTATAAAGAAGGGGAAGCTTATGCAAAAACAAACCAGCACTGCAAGAAAAGTCATCAACGTCCTGTTGATCGTTGCGATCATCATTGTCATGATCGTCGCAGCCGCTACCACTACCCCTGAGACTGTTACAAATTCTTTGTGGGCACTTGTGCCGCCGGTCATTGCGATCGTGCTTGCTCTTGTCACAAAAGAAGTATACAGTTCTCTCTTCATCGGTGTCGTTGCCGGTGCTCTGCTTTTCTCAGGATTCAGTTTTGAAGGGACCGTGACGCACGTCTTCAATGACGGTATCGTCGCTGTTCTGACCGACACCTACAACATGGGTATCCTGATCTTCCTCATCATTCTGGGCATCATTGTTGCTCTGATGAACAGGGCCGGCGGATCGGCCGCTTTCGGTGAATGGGCATCCACACATATCAAAACCCGCGTCGGTGCGCAGCTCGCTACGATCCTGATCGGTATCCTGATCTTCATTGACGACTATTTCAACTGCCTGACCGTCGGCAGCGTCATGCGTCCCGTCACGGATAAGCACAAAGTATCCAGAGCAAAGCTGGCCTATCTGATCGATGCCACGGCCGCTCCCGTCTGCATCATCGCTCCGATCTCATCCTGGGCCGCGGCCGTTTCCGGCTTTGTCGAGGGTGAAAACGGCATCTCGCTTTTCATCCAGACGATCCCTTACAACTTCTACGCACTGCTTACGCTGGTCATGATGATCGCGATGGTCATTTCCAAGGTGGAATTCGGTCCGATGGCGCTTCATGAAAAGAACGCGATTCAAAAGGGAGATCTTTATACGACAGAAGAACGGCCTTATGCCAATTCCGAAAATGAAAAAGTCAGCCCGAAGGGTACCGTGGCTGATCTGCTGATTCCGATCATTTCCCTGGTTGTCTGCTGCGTTATCGGCATGCTCTATTCCGGCGGCTTCTTCTCCGGCGTCAGCTTTGTAGATGCGTTTGCCGGATCCGATGCCTCCATCGGACTTATGTTCGGTTCATTCTTCGGTCTTATCATCACCTTGATCCTGTATCTTGCACGCCGCGTGCTCAGCTTCCATGAATGCATGGAATGTATTCCGGAAGGCTTTAAGGCGATGATCTCTCCGATCCTGATCCTGACCTTCGCCTGGAGCCTCAAGGCCATGACCGACAGCCTCGGCGCCAAGGACTATGTTGCTGCGATCGTACAGAACTCTGCTGCCGGCATGATGAACTTCCTGCCCTGCATCATCTTCCTGATTGCCGTCTTCCTTTCCTTTGCGACAGGCACTTCATGGGGCACCTTTGGTATCCTGATCCCCATCGTTGTCAGCGTTTTTGCCGGCAGCGATCCGAAGATGATGATCATTTCCATGTCTGCATGCATGGCCGGTGCTGTCTGCGGTGACCACTGCTCACCCATCTCGGATACGACGATCATGTCCTCGGCCGGAGCACAATGTGACCACCTGAATCACGTCACGACACAGCTGCCGTATGCTCTGGTTGCAGCGCTCGTTTCCTTTGTCGCCTACATCGTTGCCGGTTTCACCCGCTCGGCCGTTTTTTCACTGGTTGTCGGCGTTGCAATGATGCTGTTCCTGATTCTCTTCCTGAGAAAAGATATACATAACAAACACGTTATCGAAAAGAACTGATCACTTTGACTGTATTCCCGGAGCATGAGCTGTCTTCACGGCCGCCTGTGCTCCGGGATTTGTTTTGAATGACAGAAAGGAATTTCCGGCTTGAAATTATGGCAAAACGAAGCAGCGGCCTGACCGGAAATCAATTAAAGATCCTGGCCTGTGCCGCTATGTTTGGCGATCACGCCGCCAAGGCACTGCAGATATCCGGAGTGCCTTATTTCCTTTTATCCAGGGTTCTCGGGCGCATTGCCTTTCCCCTTTTCGCTTTTCTGCTTGTGGAAGGCTTCCTGCACACGAAGAACCGTGCGCGCTACCTGTTCCGCCTTCTCCTGTTCGCCCTTCTTTCCGAAATCCCTTTTAATCTGGTTATTTTTAAGAATCTGCTGCATCCCGAATATCAGAATACACTGTGGACGCTGCTCCTCGGTCTGCTTCTGCTGATCTGCCTTGAGCGTATTGAATCCGTAAGGGAGATGCGTGCTTCTTTATCCTGGTTCCTGAGGATTCTTCTTATTGCAGGCTTTTCCTTTGGCGCATGGATCTTCCATGCAGATTATTCCTATCGCGGCATCTTCTGCATTGCCGTTTTTTATCTCCTGCGTTCGGTCAGGCCGAGGAGCATTGCAGCATTCTGGGCTTCGATCGGGCTGAACATTCCGGCCATAAACAATCCAGGCGCCTTTTTTTCCATGCTCCCCCTCCATTTTTACAACGGAGAGCGCGGAAAACTGCGCCTGAAATATTTCTTCTATCTGTTTTATCCTCTGCATCTGCTGCTTCTTCTTCTGCTGCAGCAGCTGAATTCCTTACCTTTTAAGATGTAAGATCATGCAGCTTTCTTCCCGATCACTTCAGGAATCCGTTTATGATCTGTTCTTCTGCTTCGGCTTCCGTCAGCCCCAGCGTCATCAGCTTGATCAGCTGATCCCCGGCGATCTTTCCGATTGCCGCTTCATGAACGAGCATGGCATCAACGCTGTTTGCCTCCAGTGACGGAACGGCCAGGATCCTGCCCTCATCCATGATGATCGAATCACACTCGGTATGTCCGCTGCAGGCAGCATTTCCTTCGATCTTCAGGTCCAGTTTCTGATAGGAATGATCTCGTGCCACACCACGGGATACGATATCTGCACTTGATCCCTCACCGTTCAGTGTGACTACGTAGACACTGCCGGCTGTCTGCGTACCATGGGTCATCAGGCGCTCGCGCACGATCAGACGGCAGTCCGCTCCGAGTTCGGCCGTTGTTGTCCGCTCGGTCGAATCCACGCCCTTGATCTGTACCATTTCCATTTCCACGGAGCTTCCTTCTTCCATGTGAACTTCCGTGACAGGATTTAAGATACGTTTTCCGGTTCCGTCGCCGGATCCGTAATGCTTTTCAACGTATTTGATCTTCGAATTCTTTCCGACGTAAAAACGGTGAATTCCGTCATGCTCGGCATTCTGCGTTCCGCAGTTATCAATGCCGCAGCCGGCCACGATCAGAACATCGCAGTCTTCACCGATAAAAAAGTCGTTGTATACGGTTTCCTTCAGGCCGCTTGCACTGACTACAACCGGAATATGGACGCTCTGATTCTTTGTGCCATCCTTGATCCGGATGTTCATTCCGTCGCCCTCTTCCCTCGTCGTGATCTCAATATCTTCCGTACTGTTTCTCCCGACCGATTCTCCGTTTGCACGAATATTGTAAGCTCCGATCGGAACCTCGTGCAGATCCGCCACTTCGGCCAGTATTCTTCTCTGAACTTCATCTATTTTTTTCATAAGACATTACCCTTTCACTTTTCTGTCAGCCTTGCACATGCATCCGCTGCCGCATCTGTATCGATGCTGTTTCGGCAGTTCCTGCGCATCCTGCATTTCACAGACTTACTTATCTGTCAGCCTTGCACATGCATCCGCTGCCGCATCTGTATCGATGCTGTTTCGGCGGTTCCTGTACATCCTGCGTTTCACAGACTTACTTATCCGTCAGCCTCGCACATGCATCCACTGCCGCATCCGTTCCGATGATCTCCGGCAGGATCTCGTCTGCAGAACCCTGTTTCGATATAGTTCCGTTTTTCAGAACCACAATAACGTCTGCAATTTTCAGAATACGTTCCTGATGGGAAATGATCACGATCGAACTTCCCGATATCTCTCTGCGCATTTTTTCGAAGATCCGGATCAGGTTCTGAAAACTCCACAGATCGATTCCTGCCTCCGGCTCGTCAAAAACGGAAAGACGTGTTCTTCTGGCAAGCAGTGTTGCGATCTCGATCCGCTTGAGTTCTCCGCCGGACAGGGATGCATTCACTTCACGATATACATAATCGCGTGCGCAGAGTCCGACTTCCGAAAGAAACTCACAGGCCTCCGAAACGGAGATCTTTTTTCCTGCCGCAATGCGAAGCAGATCCACAACCTGGATCCCTTTGAAACGAACGGGCTGCTGGAAAGCAAAGCTGATTCCCTTTCTGGCCCGCTCCGTGATCCCGGCATCCGTAATGTCTTCTCCGTCAAACAGGATCTGCCCGGATGTCGGTTTTTCGATACCCGCGATCAAACGCGCCATTGTCGACTTTCCGCCGCCGTTCGGACCGGTAATCACAACGAATTTATTCTCATCGATTTTCAGATTCAGATCATGCAGGATCTCCTTTTTTCCCTGTTCATCCTCGACTGAAAAGGATACATTTCTTAATTCCAGCATATAATCACCTCTTTTTCAGATTCTTTTTTTATTAATTTTAATATCGAAATGCTGTTTGTACAATACTTTATGACTTTCGCCGGTATGCACGCTGCTGTACAGCCCTGCATATCCCTTCCGTTCCTTTATTCTGTTTCAACGGACTTATCTGCGAGTTCATTCAGTTTTTCTGCTGCCGTTTCCGCGTCTATACCCGTTTTTGCGGCAAAGGTCTCCAGAGTTTCCTCTTTGAGTATTGCTTTTGCAAGAGGATTTCTGAGAATATTGAACCGGCTGTCGATTTTCGGCAGTTCTTCCCGGCTCCCGGGAAACACTTCCAGAATGTGCAGTATTTTATCAGAAGTCTGTATTTTCATACTCTGTTTCTTCAAGCTTGTACTCTGTCCGGCTTTCGGAGACTTTCCGGCCGATGACACGTCCCGCAGACGGCTTCTTTCCGGCCGGCGAACCGTTCCGCATCCGTTTTGTTCCGTCAGTAATTTACCATGCTTCCAGCTTTTTCAGAGATTTCCGGAGAAAGATCAGCGAAACCGTAATTGATGCACCTTCCGCAATCAGAAAACTCCACCAGACATTTGACACAACACCTGATCTGGAAAGCAGCCAGGCCACCGGAATCAGTACAACAAGCTGACGGCAGACAGATACGATCAGTGAGTATATGCTCTGTGAAAACGCCTGGAAGACCGAACCGATGACGATGCAGCAGGCCGCAACCGGAAAATGCAGTGCAATGATACGCAGCGCCGGCACACCGATTGCAATCATATTGTCGGAAGCACTGAATATCTTCAGAAGCGGTCCGGGCAGCAGTTCAAAGCAAAGTGTTCCGGCCAGCATGATCACGATCGCGATCTTAACGGAAAATGACAGCGCCTGATAGATCCGTTCCTTCTGACGGGCTCCGAAGTTGTACGCAAGAACCGGTATCAGCCCTCCGTTTACGCCGAAGACCGGCAGGAAGAAAAAGCTCTGCAGCTTGAAATAAACACCGAAAACAGCCGTTGCCGTAGTGGAAAAGGTGTCCAGGATCCGGTTCATCAGGAAGGTCATGACGGAGCCGATCGAAATCATCAGAATCGACGGAATACCGACCGCATAGATCTGCCGGATGACAGAAAACTTCGGATGAAGAATACGTTTCAGAGAAAGATGAATATCCTTATTAAACTTCAGATTGAGCCAGAGGCACAGACAGGAGGCTATGACCTGGCCGAAAACCGTTGCGAGTGCCGCACCGGCAATTCCGAGCTTCGGAAATCCGAGCCATCCGAAAATCAGGATCGGATCCATGATCATATTGATCACGGCACCCGTCATCTGAGAGATCATACTGAATACAGTGCGCCCCGTGGACTGCAGGAGCCGTTCCATCATGATCTGGAAGAAGACGCCGACAGAAACACAGCAGCAGATCGTCGTATAGGTAACACCGTATTCCCGGATCACTTCTGAAGTTGTCTGCGAATGAATATACGGCTTCGCAGCCAGCAGACCGATCAGCAAAAACACCAGGTAACTGAAAAAGGACAGCACGATCGCCGTATTGGCTGCATCATCCGCCTGTTCGAATTTTTTCTCTCCCAGAGAACGTGAAAGAAGTGCATTGACACCAACCGCCGTTCCGGATGCTACCGCCACCATCAGATTCTGCATCGGAAATGCCAGTGTAACTGCCGTCAGTGCTTCCTCACTGATCCAGGATACAAATATACTGTCAACAATGTTATAAAGCGCCTGAACAAGCATGGAGGCCATCATCGGCAAAGACATGGAGATGATCAGCTTTTTGACCGGCATGACCCCCATCTTGTTCTCGGTTCTTGGTTCTGCTTCCATTCAGATTCCTTCTTTTGATTGATAATGAATATCCGTTTCTTCTGACAGGTGTTCCGGTCATATCCGTCACACATATCGCATTCTTGTTTCCGCCCTATCCGCTTTTACTGCAGCATTAAGGCTTCCTTTCCTTTTTTACAGCGTGTCCATATCTTTTGTCGTCCGGTTGATTTCCCGTTCGATCATTCCTCCCGTTATGGCCGCATCCAGACTCCCTGCACCGGAGTGATTTGTAATACAGGGATCTTTCGTAACAGGTGCTTCCTTCCCGGGGCGATCATCAACGGGTGTGGCATTTCCGATCCCGAGTGATTCCGCCGCAAGGCCGAGACTTGACACGATGCCGGTCAGATCCGTCGGCATGAAGATCTTTGTAGAACGACCGTCCGCAACGGACCTCAGAGTCTCTAAACCTTTCAGTTTCAGAACGGATTCATTGATTTCCGAATTCTTTAAAGCCTTCAGACCATCGGCTTCCGCCTGATAAACAAGCGAAATCGACTTCGCACGCCCTTCCGCAAGAGCGATCTGCGCATCCCTTTCGGCTTCCGCAGCCAGGATCTTTGCCCTCTTATCACCTTCTGCACGGCTGACAACAGCCTCCTGATGCGCCTTTGCCTCGAGAACCGTCTGACGACGTTCGCGCTCCGCACGCATCTGTTTCGTCATAACCGCTTCGATCTCTTCCGGAGGCTGAATGTTTTTGATTTCAACCCGCGTGACCTTGATTCCCCAGGGATCGGTTGCTTCGTCCAGGATCGCCTGCATCTTGGCGTTGATCGTCTCACGGCTCGTCAGCGTCTGGTCGAGTTCCATATCACCTATGATATTCCGCAGAGTCGTCGCCGAAAGATTCTGAAGACCGGCAATCGGATTTTCCACTCCGTAGCAGAACAGCTGCGGATCAAAGACACGGCAGAACACCACCGAGTCGATCATCATGGTAACGTTATCCTTGGTAATCACCGGCTGAGGCGGAAAATCCAGTACCTGCTCTTTTAAGGAAACTTTGCGGACAACCTGCTCCAGAAACGGGATCTTGACATGAAGGCCCGCGCCCCAGGTTGTCTTATACTTTCCGAGATGCTCAATGACAAACGCGTTGGCCTGCGGAACGATCCGAATGTTTGCGGCCAGAAAAATAATGACAACAACGGCCAAAATAACGATGAGAATAATTATCGGCAGCATACTTCTCTCCTCCTGATTCTTCCGTATCCTTTTCCGGGATACAACTTCCGTACTGTCTGAACCCTTTTAAATTCTTCTGCCTTTCCGGCTTTTCTTCTGCCCGGAAGCGTTTCACTTCCGGTTTGTTTCTCCGTCTGTTCA
>JABUSX010000372.1 GCA_021442545.1 Eubacterium sp.
TCCGCAGGGATCAAAATTTCGAAGCTGAAGAGTGATATAAAGCTGATCACGTCGCTGTCTCTTCTTACGACGCTTCTCGGAGCTGTCATTTTCGGGGCGCTCTTTTTCCTCGTTTCAAAAATTTCCGGTGTGGGGCTGTCCTTCCCGATCTGCCTGCTGTTCGGTGCCATCGTATCCCCGACGGATCCGATCGCGGCAACCAGCATTCTCCGGAAATTCAATCTTCCGCGCCGGACAGGCCTCGTGATCGAGGCCGAGTCCTTATTCAATGACGGTGTCGGCGTTGCGCTTTTCGTATGTTTCTCGGGAATCGTAAAGCATGCACAGTCGGAAAATTTCTTCCTTCTGCTCTTTCAGGAACTTGGCGGGGGCATTGCGGTCGGTCTGGCTGCTGGTTTTCTTTCCTTCCAGCTTTTCAAACGGACGTCCAATTCATTCCGGCGGATCGCGATCAGCCTTATGGCCGTTGCGGGCGCCTATGCCATCTGTACGTCATTGAATTTTTCCGGTCCGATTGCGGCAGTTGTCTGCGGAATATTCTATGCAACGCAGAAAGAAAAACTCAAGGATCAGGATTTCGATCATTACGATAAATTCTGGGAAGTGATCGACGTTCTTGCAAACAGTGCGGTCTATGTCATTATCGGTTTCTATGCGGCGTTCGTGCTGAATGTGCCGAATGCGGTTATTCTTTTTATCGGTGCTGTCATTGTGAATACGATTGCAAGGGCAGGAAGTGTTTCGGCATCTGCCGCAATGTTCCGGCCTCTTCCCGATCAGTACTCCGTGAAGCATTTTACATCGCTTCTGACATGGGGCGGATTAAAAGGAGGGCTGTGCCTGGCGCTGGCTTTGTCAACGATTTCCTTCCTGCCGGAACAGGCTTTCCACATCGTAGCAGGCTGTACCTTTGTGATCGTATTCTTCACGACGGTTATTCAGGGTCTTACCATGCCCCGCGTGTACAGCCGTATCGAGAAGCAGAAAGCAAAACAGGCGGGATAGCATAAAAAAAGGGTGACCCTCAGGTCACCCTTTTTTCACGTATTTTTTCAGTGTGAGAAGCACCTTGTCGATTTCTATGGGTTTTGAGAGATGGTCGTTCATGCCGGCTGCCTTGCTTTTCGCCATATCTTCCGCAAAAGCGTTTGCGGTCATCGCTATGATCGGGATGGTTTCTGCATCAGGGCGGGCCATTTCCCGGATGGCCATAGTCGCCTCATAGCCGTTCAGGTTCGGCATCATGATATCCATGAAGATACAGGCGAATGTTCCGACCGGAGAAGCATTGAAAATATCTACGGCATCCTGTCCGTCAACGGCCGTGGTCAGGATGAGCCCGGATTCGGACAGGAGTTCCTCGGCAATTTCCCGGTTCAGCTCATTGTCTTCTGCAAGCAGGATATGAAGGCCGTTCAGGTCAACATCTTCAATCGGATTTTCGGAAGAGGACGATTCTGATGCTGCGGGAGCTTCCGCACGCTCGAGAGGGAAGGTAAGCACAACGGTTGTCCCCTTGTCCGGTTCGCTGGTGATGTCGATCGTTCCTTTGAAGAGATCCATCATATCTTTTACGATCGCCATGCCGAGACCGGTTCCTTTGTAGGTCGTCCGTGCATTGAACTCGTCCTCCTGTGAGAAGGGCTCAAAGATATGTTTCAGGAAAGCCTCGCTCATTCCGATGCCGGTATCGGATACGGTGATGCGGGAGATCAGTTGTTTTTCACTTACAGCTTCCGTTTCGATGAGGAGTGAGACGGAGCGTCCGTCCGGCGTATACTTCACGGAATTGGAAAGGATATTCAGAATGACCTGCCGCATGCGGAGTGAATCGGTATACACGTAGGGATACGGGATCGGCCGCACATTTACCGATATATCCAGCTTACGGTCTGCGGTGGAAGATTCCAGCACGGAGATGCAGGTGTTGTAAATGTCTTCCAGATTTGCCGGCTCGTTTGCAAGAACGACCTTTCCGCTTTCGATGCGGGAAAGCTCCAGTATATCATTGATCAGAGTCAGCAGATGGCTGGAACTCATCTCGATCTTACTCAGACAATCGCGCACACGGGCAGGATCGTTCTGATGCTCTTTTGCGATCTTTGTCATGCCGATGATTCCGTTCATCGGCGTACGGATATCATGGCTCATGCGCGACAGGAAGTCACTTTTTGCCTGGTTGGCTCTTTTTGCCTCCAGGTAAGCAGCTTCCAGGTCAGCCTTCATTTCCAGTTCCCTGATCCGCAGCTCATCCATATTGCTGATGATGGTCGTTGCAATGATATGACCATCGTGATTTTCGTCCAGGAGAATCGTCTTGCGGCGGAAGTCCTTATTTTCTCCCATCATGAAATCATATTCGACAATACGTTCTCCTTTTGCATAACGCTCCAGCAGAGCATTGCAGTAGGTCGTATTCAGATCGAACGAAGAATCAATCGGGGTAATGTTGTAACCGTTATGCCAGATATCCAGGTAGGTGTCGAAGCAGACCGGATAATCGGTCTTTGCCCGGCCGAGAGTCTGATCTCCGTTTTTATAGATCGGTGCCTTCCGGATGACATTATCGGTAAGATCCGCAAAATAACTGTATTCCGATCTGGACATCAGTGCCTTGCTGTAAGCACTCCATTCGCTGTGGAGGTGGTTGACCATTTCATTAATGTAGGAGGACATCTGAACAAATTCCGGCGTGGAATCCACCGAAACACGGGTGTCTATATTTCCTGCAGAAATGAGCTGAAGGCTTGTGTTGATCTTATTTATGGAAGAAAGGATCTTCTTATCCAGATACCAGGAAAGAACCAGAAAGATAATAATGATCAAAGCAAGCAGGTAAAGAAGAAGCCGGAGATTATCCGCTACGATACCGTCATACAGGTTTCCGGCCAGAACAAAGCGGCCCAGGATCGGACCGTTGACGGTCTTTTCAAACACGCCGTAGGCATTGGATCCGTCTTCGGTACAAAACGGAATTCCTTTTTTCTCATTATCCAGTTTTTTCGGATCAATACCGAGATCCGTTATGTTTTTTCCGACAAGGTCCGGTTCGGTGGAAGCCGTGATCATAAAACTGCTTGAATCGAGGGCAAGCAAAGTGGCTTCACTGCTGTCTGTCAGAAGCGAAAAGATTTCCGATATGGATTTTGCTCTGGTCAACGCCAGAACGTTTTCCGGATTGAAACCGATCTGCACAAAGCTTTTGCCGTCCGGCATCCACACGGCGGCGTACTGCATCATCTTTCCGGTCTTCGTATTCGGCATGAGATCCTGAAGCAGCTCCAGTTTTTTATCGCTGAGCATCGGAATAAAAAAGGCAATCTGTTCGCCGTCATAAACAGACATACCGACATATTCGGGAACCGAACTCAATACGATCGTACCGGATTCATCAAAAATACAGATTTCGTCGATGTACAGCAGGTCAACCATTTCCTGCAGAAACGGAACTGTAATGGCTTCAGAGGGGGTTTTTGACAGAATCTGAGCAGTGTTGCGGGCCTGCTGAAGGCAGATCTTATTGACTTCTTCCCGTTCGGAAGCGATTTCTCTCGCGCTGGAGCGCATGATGGACTGCACCTGGCTAAAGATACGGAGAGATGATTCTCTCATATTGTCCTGAGCCGTGTACATATCGGCGGATATATTAAAAATGAGCAGCATCAGAAGCATCAGGGCTCCGACGATGATCAGGATTTTTCGAACGGCTTTTTTCATGAAAAGATCCTTCCGTTTTTTCAAAATAATCCATTTTCAATATAGGCTTTTTATGCCGGTTTTGCAAGCATGCTGAACAGAATGACACTTAACGGAGGTGCGGAAGATTGCTGCAGAATCAATCGCGGACACCGGGGAGAGATCCGCGCTTATGAAGATATCTTTTTATCGATGCTCAGTCATATTTTTAAGATATTAAAAACGAAAAATACTTTCTGACCGTGAAATAATTTGCTATACTTAAAACGATAGCAGTTCGAATTCGAACAAATAAACGGAAAGGATCCAGTGGACAGCATGGGGAACAATGTGCTATTTGTGATTATTGTAGTGATTACTCTGATTGGCCTTGTAGCGGTTATTCATCTGATTCACTGGGTGATGTTCTGCAGGTTCAAAAAGGATCATGAAAAGTCGCATTGTGCGATCTGCAGCCACCGCAAAATCTGTGCGGCCCATCATAAAGGGTAAAAAGAATACATGCTCTGATATTTGCCATGTTCGGCGAGCTCGGGTCCTGTGGATCGTGCTCGCCGTTGTTTTTAGTGATCATACCGGGCATTCCGTTCACACAAAGATGTGGTAAATTGTGAAAAAATCGGTTATTATCTTAGCCGGATGAAAGATGCATTTTTATCATAGGATATTACGATAAGAAGGCAGAAAGATGAAAGAGCCGGAATATAAGAAAAAAGTTGCTCTGGTCACCGGTGCGTCCCGGGGGATCGGCGCGGCCGCGGCGGCGGCATTTGCCCGGAAGGGCTTTACCGTACTTGCCTGTGCCCGCTCGGCAGAAGGGCTTGAAAGACTGAAAACAGAAACAGGCTGCCATGTCCTGCAGGGAGACATCGGGAGTGAGGCTTTTGTCAGAGAATTCTTTTCCCATGCCCGGAAGCTTGGATCTCCGGCGGTTCTGGTGAATAATGCGGCGGTCAGTTATACGGGCGTTCTTCAGGATCTGTCACTGGATGAGTGGAATGAGATCGTCCGGATCAATCTGACGTCGGTCTTTCTGACCTGCAGGGAGATCATTCCGGATTTTCTTTCGGCCGGCGGGGGCAGCATTGTCAATGTGTCTTCAGTCTGGGGAGAAAACGGTGCCTCCTGTGAGTGTGCCTATGCAGCCACGAAGGGCGGTGTCAATGCATTTACGCGGTCGCTTGCAAAGGAGCTGGCACCCTCGGGGATCCGCGTGAATGCGGCAGGCTTCGGCTTCATCGATACGGATATGAACGCACATCTTTTAATAGAAGAAAAAGAAATGCTGAAGCAGGAGATTCCGGCCGGCCGCTTCGGTTCTGCAGAGGAGGCGGCGGCGCTGATCACAGACCTGGCACTGCGGCATCCCTATATGACCGGTCAGATCGTCACCCTGGACGGCGGCTGGTGTGTATAAAAATGATTGTGAAGATCAGGTAACAGCAGAGTGAATGACCGTCGGATGCCTGCAGAAGGAAAAACCTAACACACGGATCATTGATCAGCCGCTGGATCATGACCGTCGGATGCCCGCAGAAGGAAAAACTGCTCGGGATCCGGAAGATTCCGGCGGAAAGAAGATCATCACGGAACACGAACAGACAGGCAGCAGCTGCCGGATGTCTGAGTTGATAGAAATCATAAAGTGAGGAAAGAAGGACATATCATGTATGCATCGAATGTAGTGGATCTGATCGGGAATACGCCCCTGATCAGTCTGAAGGAATCAACGGGCTACAATATCTTCGCAAAGGCGGAGTTTCTGAATCCCGGCGGCAGCATCAAGGACAGGATCGCCCTGAATATGCTCCGGGCGGCCGAAAAGAGCGGTGAGCTCCGGCCGGGAATGACGATCGTCGAACCGACGAGCGGCAATACGGGTATCGGTCTGGCTTTCTGCGGCGTCCGCATGGGCTACCGGGTCATCATCGTCATGCCGGAAAACATGAGTGAGGAGAGGAAAAAGATCATCCGTGCTCTGGGAGCCGAGCTGGTTCTTACACCGGCGGAAGACAGCATTGCCGGATCGGTCGCAAAGGCAGAAGAGATCGCCTCTTCATCCGGCGATGTCTTCGTACCCCAGCAGTTCGAAAATCCGAACAATCCGGATACGCACTACCGGACGACGGCCGTGGAACTTGCGGAACAGATCGGACAGAAGATCGACGTATTCGTTTCCGGCATCGGAAGCGGCGGTACCCTGCAGGGCGTTGCCAGATATCTGCTTGAGAAAAATCCGGAGTGCCGGATCTGTGCGGCAGAGCCGAAGGATGTGTCCGTTCTGCTCGGACAGGAACCGGGGCTCCATCAGATCCAGGGTATCGGAGACGGCTTCATTCCGCAGGTACTGGATGTGGATCTGATTACGGATATCGTGGAAGTTTCGGATGACGATGCGATCGGAACGGCCCGGTCGCTTGCAAAAGTGCAGGGACTGCTTGTCGGCGTATCTTCGGGCGCCAATATTCACGCGGCTGTAAAAATGGCGGAAAAATACGGAAAAGACAAGGTGATCGCCACCGTTCTTCCCGACCGCATGGAGAGATATTTCAGCACATCTTTGATCTGAGAACACAGGGGGGAAGAAAATCATGGTCAGACTGTATGAAGAAGGCATTTTTCTCGTAAACGGAACGGAGATCGTTCCGGAAAGCAAAGCCGCAGGCCGTTTTGATAAAGCGGCTGCGAAAAAGGGTACGATCGCCTGGTCGATCCTGAAGGAACACAACACGTCGGAGGATATGGAACATCTGAAGATCCGCTTTGACGCGATGGCGAGCCACGACATCACCTTTGTCAGCATCATTCAGACGGCACGCGCCTCCGGAATGGAAAAATTTCCGCTTCCGTATGTGCTGACGAACTGCCACAATTCGCTTTGTGCAGTCGGCGGAACGATCAACGACGATGATCATCTTTTCGGCCTTTCTGCGGCAAAGAAGTACGGCGGGATCTACGTACCGCCCCACATTGCCGTTATTCATCAGTTTATGAGAGAACGCTTTGCCGGCTGCGGCAAGATGATTCTTGGTTCGGATTCCCACACCCGTTACGGTGCCCTCGGTACGATGGCCGTCGGCGAAGGCGGCGGAGAGCTGGTGAAGCAGCTTCTGCAGGACACCTATGATGTGGCCTGCCCCGAAGTCATTGCCGTATATCTGGACGGAAAGCCGGCACCCTTTGTCGGTCCGCAGGATATCGCACTTGCTATCATCCGTGCGGTCTTTTCCTGCGGTTACGTGAAAAACAAGGTCATGGAATTTGTAGGACCGGGCGTTTCCTCAATGGCAACAGACTTCCGGAACGGTGTGGATGTCATGACAACGGAAACCACCTGCCTTTCTTCCGTCTGGCGGACAGACGAGGATACGAAGGCGTTTCTGGCGCAGCACGGCAGAGAAGAAGATTTCCGGAAACTGGATCCGGCGGATACCGCTTATTATGAAGGCTGTGTCTACGTGGATCTTTCGGCCGTGAAACCGATGATCGCCCTTCCGTTCCATCCTTCGAATGCGTTTACGATCGATGAACTGTATGCGGATCTGGATGAGATCCTTTATGAGACCGAGAAGGCGGCGCAGAAAACAGCCGGAGAGAGGGCCTCGTTCACCCTGCGCGACAAGGTCACAAAGGACGGAAAGCTGATGGTCCAGCAGGGTATCATAGCCGGATGTGCCGGCGGCACCTATTCCAACATCGTGGAAGCGGCGCACTGCCTGAAGGGAAAAGATACCGGCTGCGATGAATTTTATCTGTCGGTCTATCCGTCTTCCCAGCCCGTCTTTACCGATCTGGACAGAAAAGGACTGCTGGCGGATCTCATGGACGCCGGTGCCATTATCCGGACGGCCTTCTGCGGACCCTGTTTCGGCGCAGGGGATACACCGGCCAACAACGCCTTCTCGATCCGCCATACCACACGGAACTTCCCGAACCGCGAAGGCAGCAAGCCGGGCCAGGGACAGATGTCGGCAGTTGCGCTGATGGATGCACGCAGTATTGCGGCGACGGCTGCAAACGGCGGTGTTCTGACATCGGCGGAAGCCTTCGATACATGGGGAGACATTCCGGCTTATACATACGACGACCGCGCCTACCGCGCCCGCGTATACAGCGGATACGGGAAAGCGGATGCGGAAAAAGAACTTCGTTTCGGACCGAATATCAAAGACTGGCCGCAGATGGAAGAACTTGCGGAAAACATTCTTCTGAAGATCACGTCGAAGATCCTTGATGACGTTACGACGACCGATGAGCTGATCCCCTCCGGAGAGACTTCGGCCTTCCGTTCCAATCCGCTCGGGCTTGCTGAATTTACGCTCAGCCGCAGGGATCCGGAATATGTCGGACGCGCCAAGGAGGTACGGGCTCTGGAAGAGGGACGGCTGAAGGGCGAACCTGCCGGTGAACTCAAAGCGGCGCTGCAGGTGATCCGGACTCTTCCCGGACAGGAAGAGCGCACGCTTGAAGAGATCGAGGTCGGTTCTTCGATCTATGCAAATAAACCGGGCGACGGTTCCGCAAGGGAACAGGCTGCCTCCTGTCAGAGAGTGCTCGGCGCACTTGCCAATATCACGAAGGAATATGCGACGAAACGCTATCGCAGCAACTGCATGAACTGGGGTATGCTGCCCTTCCATCTGAAGGAGGATCCCTCGGTTCTGGAGATCGGGGATTATGTTTACGTGCCCGGTATCCGCTCCATCCTGGACGGAGATCTTTCGGATATCGAAGCCTGGGTAATCAAAAACGGCAGCGCCGTGCCCGTACATCTGTATATTCTGGATATGACGGCGGATGAGCGGGAGATCGTGAAGGCCGGCTGCCTGATCAATTTCAACAGAAACAGAGGCTGAACGGAGCAGGCAGAAAAGCCTGCAGACAGGGGATTAACGAGAAGCAGCAGCCGGAAACGGCATAAAAAGCAGAAAAAATCTGCGGAAGCCGGGGGCAGGATAAAACCGATGAACTGCGGCGGTGCAGCAAAGAACATGTCGGAAAAGACTGCGGAAGCCGGGGACAGGATAAAAAACGGGAAGCCGGACGGGATCCGGAAAAGAAGATGAGTGCAGAGAAAATTCAGGACAACTGCATAGAACAGCCACCCCGGGCCATGCTCGTCGGTCTTCAGCTGCGGCAGACGGATGAAGAATTCGAGACCGCCATGACGGAGCTTGCCGAGCTGGCGAAGACCTGCGGCATCGAACCGGTCTCCGTTTCCACGCAGAAAGCCTCTTCGCCCGTTCAGGCGACTTATGTCGGCAGCGGAAAGGTGGAAGAGATCCGTCTGGCAGCCGAGATGCTCGGAGCGGATCTGGTCATCTTCGACCAGACGCTTTCGCCGATGCAGTTCCGCAACCTCGGAAAGCTGCTCGGCGTTGAAGTCATGGACAGAACGGGTCTGATCCTGCGTATTTTTGCGGAGCAGGCACGAAC
>JABUSX010000437.1 GCA_021442545.1 Eubacterium sp.
TCTCATCCAACCTTCTTTATCTTTGCCGTTTCTGCAGATACCGTTTATTTTTTTCATGATCAGCGGTTCCGTTTTCCGCCGGTCTTTTTCACATCATCTTCTGCTTTATTTTTTATTGTCGATTTATATATCTGATTCTTTGTGCTTCAGTTTATTATATCTTTCTTCGCCCGGTCCGACCTGTTATCATCTCTCTTTGACAGCACCTGTTATCTCCGAGATATTAACGAGTCCCTGCTCTTCCGCATAGGCTTCCATGCCTTTTACGATCTTCAGCGGCACGGCAGGATCCGCAAACAGAGCCGTCCCGACAGCAACAGCCGAGGCCCCCGCAAGCATCAGTTCCAGCGCATCCTCCGCACTCTGCACACCTCCCATCCCGATGATCGGAATGCGTACAGCCTGTGCACACTGCCAGACCATGCGCACGGCAACCGGATGAATTGCCGGTCCGGAAAGCCCTCCTGTCCGGTTGGCCAACAGAAACCTGCGTGTCCGTACATCGATCTTCATGCCGGTGATCGTATTGATCAGGGAAAGTGCATCTGCTCCCCCGGCTTCTGCCGCCCTTGCGATCTCCGTAATATCCGTCACATTCGGGCTGAGTTTCATGATGACCGGCTGTGAAGCAGTTTCCTTAATCTTCCGCGTAATGCTCTCCACTCCGTGCGGATCCTGACCGAAAGAGATCCCTCCTTCACGAACATTCGGACACGAAATGTTGATCTCCAGCATATCGACCGGCTGATCTTTCAGGCGTTCCACGACCCTCAGATATTCTTCCTCCGTATGACCGCAGACATTTACGATGATCTTCGTATCAAACTGTTTCAGGAAAGGAATATCCCTTTCGATAAAAGTATCGATGCCCGGATTCTGCAGTCCGATCGCATTCAGCATCCCGGAAGGTGTTTCGGCAACGCGCGGCACCGCATTCCCTTCCCAGGGCACATCCGCAACCCCTTTGGTCACGACCGCGCCGAGCGCATTCAGGTCAATATATTCACTGTATTCCATACCGGAGCCGAAGGTCCCGGAAGCCGTCATGACCGGATTCCGGAATTCCACTCCTGCTATATTTATAGAAAGAATATCCTTATTCATTTTACAGCACCACATCCTCCGCCCGGAATACAGGACCGTCCTTGCACACACGGGCATTTTTCACTTTGGAATGGTCATCTGTTTCTGATGTCCTGCACACACACGCCAGACAGGCTCCGATACCGCAGGCCATCCGTTCCTCAAGAGAAAGCCAGCAGGAAAGATCCTGCTCTGCCGCGAAGGTCTGAAGAGCCCGGAGCATCGGCGTCGGACCGCAGGCAAACAAAATGCTGTCCTGATCCGGAATGCACCGTTTCAGAACATCCAGAACCGTTCCCTTCGTTCCGGCACTTCCGTCTTCCGTGGCAGGAAGAACCTCGCCGAAGGCTTCAAATTCATCTGCAAGAAACAGATTCTTATCCCGGTAACCGAGAACCGACGTGATCTTTGAACAGACACCAGACTGAGAAAGCTCCTTTGCTGTCTCCAGAAGCGGCGGGATACCGATGCCGCCGCCGATCAGCCATACCTTCCTGCCGCGCGCCTCATCCAGCGGATAACCGTTTCCGAGCGGCCCGATCAGGTCGATCGCCTCTCCGGAATGCAGCCCGGAAAATGCAGCCGTTCCGGCTCCGCTTATCCGGTAAACCAGCCGAAGTGTTCCTTTCTCCCGGTCGATGCCCGCAATACTGATCGGACGCGGAAGCAGACGGCTGCCGTCCCTGCAGAACAGATCCGCAAACTGACCCGGATGTGCCTCCGCAGCCGCTTCCGGAACATGCAGACACAGGTCAAAGATACCGGATGCTATTTCCTTCTGTTCAACCACGGCTGCTGTCAGCCGCCTTTTTTTATCTTTCAATACAGGTACCTCATTTCACCACGACATACTGACGAATGTCTTCGATCATGTCGATCACTGCCTGGCGGGATGCATCGGCAAAAGCCGTTTCACCGAATTCTGCATACTGTTCTTTCTGGTACGCACAGATGATGCCGCGGGAAGAATTGACAATCGCGCCAAGTCCGTTGTCATGGAAGAATACCGGCAGATCCTCTGCCTTTCCGCCCTGTGCTCCGTATCCGGGCACCAGGATATAGCTGTGCGGAAGCATTCCTCTCAGCCTCTTTGCCATTTCCGGATAGGTCGCACCGACAACGGCTCCCACTTCGCTGTACTCTCCGTCCATAGCCTCTTCGGCCCAGGCTGCCGTCTGCCGTCCTACGATCTCATACAGCGGCGTACCTTCAATTTCTCTGTCCTGAAACTCTCCGCTCGAAGGATTTGAGGTTTTTACAAGAACGAAAATCCCCTTGCTGTCACTTCTGCAGACATCCAGAAACGGGCGGATCCCGTCGCTTCCGAGATAGGGATTTACCGTTGCAAAATCTTCATGAAAGCCGGAAAGCCTTGTGCTGCCGATCTGTACATGGCCCAGATGACCGGCTGCATAGGCAGCCGACGTAGAACCGATGTCGCCTCTCTTCACATCTCCGATCACGACCAGACCCTTTTCCTGACAATAGGAAACCGTTCTCTCATAAACTTCCACGCCCGGAACACCGAACTGTTCGTACATGGCAGACTGCGGTTTCACTGCCGGGATCAGATCACAGACGGCGTCCACGATCTGTCTGTTAAACTCCCAGAATGCCTCCGCAGCCGCTTTCAGAGTTTCGCCGTGATCCGCAATTTTTTCTTTCACGATCTGCTGCGGAATGTAAGAAAGCATAGGGTCGAGGCCAACCACGACCGGAGCCTGTTTTTCCCGGATCTTTTCAATGAGTTGAGAGATCATAATCCGTTCCTTTCCGAGAAAAGCCGCCTTTCTCCGTCTCATCGGACACCCTTTCCGCAGCTTTGCTCTCTGTATCTTTATCGGTTTCTGTTTTTCTGTTTTTCTGTTTTTCTGTTTTCTGTTTTCTGTTTTACTGTTTTTCTATGTTTTTCAGTTTTACAGTCTTCTCTGTCTGTTTCTTACTGCTTCCCAGATTTTATTCGTTCTGATACACAATTCTGCCGCCGCAGATCGTACATTTCACCCTTCCCCTGACCTTACGTCCGTGAAACGGTGTGTTGCGCCCTTTGGAGACAAATCGCTCCGCATCGATCCGGTATTCCGCATCCGGATCCACGATCGTGACATCCGCCGGTGTACCCTCTGCCAGGGTTCCGTATTCTTCAAGCCCGAGGATGCGTGACGGGTTTCCGCTCATTTTTTCGGCCATCTGAAGCGGCGTCAGAATTCCGCTGTGAACCAGTTCCGAAAGTGTCAGCGCCACGGCTGTTTCCAGCCCCACAATTCCGAAGGGTGCCTTCTGCATTCCCTTCTGTTTATCTTCCCATGTATGAGGTGCATGATCGGTACTGATCACATCAAAGGTTCCGTCCGCCAGGGCATGCACCAGCGCCTGTCTGTCCCTTTCTGTCCGAAGCGGCGGGTTCATCTTATAATTGGTGTCTCCCGGAATCCGGTCTTCACTTGTCAGCGTAAAATGATGCGGGCAGACCTCTCCGGTCACATCAATACCCATCTCTTTGGCTTTTCTCAGCAGCACAGCACTGCCCTCTGTTGAACAGTGGCAGAGATGAAGCTTTACACCTGTCTCCTTTGCCAGCAGTATATCACGTGCAATGATCACATCCTCCACGCAGTTCCGGATACCGGGAATGCCTTCACGTTCCTGAACGGCATCCGCATTCACGCAGCCTCCCGACACAAGATCGGCATCCTCGCAGTGATCCAGAAACGGAATGCCGGCCTCCTTTACCATTTCAAAAACACGCCTGCAGAGCTCCGCATTCATGACGGATCTTCCGTCCTCGCTTACGGCACGGACACCGGCACCGGCCATCCCCTTTATGTCCGCCGGTTCAAGCCCCTTTTCTCCCATCGTAGCCGCACCTGACTGCAGCACATGAATGGGTGCGCATTTTTCAGCCTTATCCCTGACATAGAGAGCCTTCTCCGGCGTATCGATAACAGGCTTTGTATTCGGCATGGCCACGATTGTCGTAAAACCGCCGGCTGCCGCCGCACGGGATCCGCTTTCCACATCCTCTCTGTCCGTCTGACCCGGATCACGCAGATGCACATGAAGATCGATCAGGCCGGGCATCACCCAGCAGCCCGAAGCATCGATCTCCGCTTCCGGATTTCTTCCTTTGCATGCATCCGGCTCTGCAATCAAACCTTCTTCCAGATACAGATCTCCGATCCTGTCCGTACCCCGCAGAGGATCCAGCAGTCTGCCGTTTTTAATAAGAATATGTGCCATGGCAATTTCCCCCGTTCTCTCACTGAAGTATACAAGAAAAACCGTATTCCCGCAATCTCAGCAAGGCCGGGCAGGAAGTTCATTCACAAATGTTCCTCCTAATTGAATTTACTTGATTTTTACAATTTGGGGGATTATAATAACTTCGTTGCGCGCCGTTTATTAAATTTTTATTATATAGGCCGCATGTAGGTGTGCATAAAAAACTGCTGCGGGCCGCACACCGCGCGCCGGGGCCTGTGAAAAGGTCTCGTATTTTTTTATTTCTTTTAATTGTGTGGAGGTAGTACACTATGAACAAGGGCACTGTAAAATGGTTTAATGCCGAAAAAGGCTATGGCTTCATCACGGGCGAAGACGGAAATGATGTCTTTGTGCATTTCTCAGCTATTCAGGGCGAAGGATTCAAGACCCTGAACGAAGGACAGTCCGTTTCCTATGATCTGGTTGAAGGCCCGCGCGGCATGCAGGCTGCGAACGTGGTGAAAGGCGAATAAATTCTGTCGTCTGAAAAATGTTTAAAGAAAGCAAAACGGCTGCCCCGCATCGGAGCAGCCGTTTTTAGCTGTTTTTCTTTTCTGATTTTTCCGCACATCCTTTTCGGAAACCGGCATTTCCGGTATCTTCTGTTATCAGATCCCGCTGTTTCGACGAAAGGTCTGCTTCTTCTGCTTATTTGAAGATCACATTCTCTTTGAATTCCTCTTCAGAAAGAAATGCTCTGTACAGCGACTCATACATTTCCCGGATCTCTTCCGTCGGAATCGGATCCCTGATCACCATATCCACAAGAACGTAATCCACACCAAATATCTTTACTTTTATTCCCGTGTTTATGAATCCGTCCCGGATATAAAAATCCAGTCTTCTCGTCCGGATTTTGCGTTCCTCTTCACTGTCTGCGCACTCCGGATCAATCACTTCTCCGAAAATGATCTCCTCATCCGCAAGCTCTTCCCGCAGCATTTTCAAAAGAACCGACCCTACACCCTGTCCGCGCAGATCCTCTCTGACGGCACAGTAATCGAAGAAGGAATACTCTCCGAAGTGGCCGAAAAGTGCATAAGCCAGAATTTCGTCATCTTCTGCCAGAGCGTAACATTTCCCGTATCCTTCATCTATCGCATCAAGGACCAGGGAAAGCTGGGCGAGCTCTTCCTCCGGAAAATCCTTCAGCATGCGTTCCTTATAAAGTTTCTGTACAGCCGCTTTATCTAATGTAATGATACTCTTCATTTTTCAAAAACCTTTATTCATTATTCTGCGGCCTGTGCTTCAACATAAGCGGAAACCTGACTCTGGAATTCATCGAACGCGTCTACCGAAATATTGGTAACGGAAGCGGACGAAGGCTGGGAAGACTTCTTGCTCTGAACAACCAAAACCGAGAACCAGCCGACAAGCGCGGCCAGAATGGCAATGACCACGATGATCTGTACTCGCCTGACCACTTTTTCTTTTTTCATGATCTCTTTGCGATTGTATTTCTGCTCTTTACGATAGTCTACTTTTTTCTGGCTCATTGTTCCGCCCTTCCTGTTCAAATCCTGTTTATCACTGCCCCTGCGGGCGACAATCAGTATACAACAATTTCTGCCGAATTGCAAAGAACCTTGTCCTTTTACCTGCGTCTACGTATAATGAAATATGACAGTGAAATCCGATCACAGCACGTCTTTTTCAGGTTTCTGCAAGATTCCTTCTGTGGGGTATTCTCATGATCGCTCTTCAAATCGAAAACATAAAAAACTTCATGGATAAACTGCTGTTAAAACCCGTCTTCGATCACTATCGGGTCTCCGAAGCCACGATCACGACCTTTACGACCTTTACCGTCGACGGACTCCTTCACCCTGAGTTTTATGATCCGGAAACGATCTCCCCCTCCGAAGAAACACAGGTTTCCTGGGAAAGCATCCGTTCTTTCTGTCTTTCGATCTTCCGGGGAAAAAAGCTTCCGCTGGCCTTCCGGTTTGTTTTTCAGCTGCCGAACGCAGACCTGCCCGGCTTTCTTGACGAGAACGGACTTATGATCGACCCGGCAGATGTCTTCGGTTTGTACCTGAACATACAGTACCGGAACAATACCCTTACGCTTACAACCGGATCATCCCAGCACGTTTTCCCCGGAAACAGGGAACTGGATCACGCCTGGGATCAGCATATACGGGACTTTCTGACCCGGGAGGAACTGGACTGATCACCGAAAATGCTCTTCTGAAACCTCAGGGAAGCCTCCGTCATTTTTTCCGCAGCGTACAGGACAACGCTGCCTCTGCTGCTTTCTCTGAGTTATACAGAACAACGCTGCTCTTGTCACTTTTTCTGAAGTACACGGAACGGCGCTGCCTCTGTTATTTATTTTGAAAAATCCGGAATATTTCTTCTCCGATATCCATTATGGTCTTTCCGTCTGTGCGGATCGTCAGGTCCGCCGCCGCTTCATAATCTTCTTCCCGGATCATCATCATCCTGCGGATCTCCTCCGGATTCATCTTTCCTTCAAGAAGCGGACGATGTCTCTCGTTTTTTATCCGTTCATAGATCGTTTTCGGCTCGGCTGTCAGATACACGATCGTTCCGGTCTTCTTCATGATCTCCACGTTTCTTTTTCGAAGCGGAACGCCGCCTCCGCAGGAAACGACCGCATTATCCCGGCCGGCAGCCTTCAGAAGCAGCATGGATTCTTTTTCCCGAAAATATTCTTCGCCCCTTGTATTAAAAATTTCCGGGATCGTCATGCCGCAGTCCGCTTCGATCTCCTTATCCGTTTCGATAAACGGATATTCATTTACCCTTGCCAGATATTTTCCTACGCTTGTTTTTCCGGATCCCATAAATCCGATCAGGTAAATATTATTCATAATTACTTCTTTCTTCCGATATCGGTATGACTCGGCAGCGGCTTTCCTGTTTACGAATGATGGACTCCTTTTTCAGAAATCCTGTTTCTTTTTCTGTCCCGCTGCTCTTACAGCTGTCTTTTAAAAAGAACAAGGGACATGAACTTCTGTATATGCATCCTGTTCATGTCCCCTGTTTCTGTTGTAATCAGGCTTTGGCCTTTGCCAGTTCCTTCATGATCTCGTTGCTGCGGGAGATGAAGCGCGTCATCTCTTCCGGATTCAGAGCCCTGTTGCTGAGAGTAGCCAGATCATAGAGCTGTTCCACGAAAAGATTTACCTTCTTCGAGCGGCGGTGCTCATATACATATTTCACAAGCTCATTCTTCGCGTTCAAGGTCAGCGTTTCATCCATCGGGAACATGCCCGCATCCATGCCGTTCATGCTGTACATCTTCATCATGTCGCTCATGCGGCGGCTTTCCTCGGAAAGCGTAATAATGGAGGAGATATTCTCATCCTTCAGGTTTTCCACCTTCACATTCAGACTGTCTTTGCCGAGCACCTTGCGGAAAAGCTTCTCCACCGCTTCCTGTTCCTTTTTCAGTCCTTCGCTGTCTTCCTTCATTTCGGAAGTCAGGTCCGAATCGATCCGCATGAAACGCAGATCCTCTCGTTTCATCTCAACACGGGAGAGGAACGGCTGGTCGATCGAATGCTCAAGGATCACGGCGTTGAGCCCTTCCGCACGGAACATATTGATGTACTGACTCTGCTGGGCTTTGTCCGTTACATAATAGACCGTCTCCTTCTCAGGCTCTTTGTCTTCTTCCTCATCTGATTCGGCATCCACGACTTCCGCATCCACGACCTCTGCGTCTCCGGCTTCTTCAGCCTTTTCCTCACCGGAAGCAGAATCCGTTCCCGGTTCGTCACCAGACTTTTCAGCATCTGCCGCTTCTGCAGAATCCTCTTCTGTCTCCTTCTGGGCTTTCAGATATTCTTCCAGCGTCAGGAATTTCCCGTCAAGGTCCTCATACAGAATGAAATCCATCATCCGGCCGGAGAACTTATCGTCCTTCAGGCAGCCGAACTTGATGAAGGGGCTGATGTCGTTCCAGTACTTCTCGTAGTTCTCCCTGTCGGTCTTGTACATGCCGGAAAGCTTGTCTGCGACCTTTTTGGAAATGTAATTTGAAATTTTTTCAACAAAACCGTCATTCTGAAGTGCGCTCCGCGAAACGTTCAGCGGCAGATCCGGGCAGTCGATCACGCCCTTCAGCAGCATCAGATATTCGGGAATCACTTCCTTGATATTGTCGGCAATAAAGACCTGGTTGTTGTACAGCTTGATCTTTCCTTCGATCGAATCGTATTCCGTATTGATCCGCGGGAAATACAGGATACCTTTCAGGTTGAAGGGATAATCCATATTCAGGTGGATCCAGAACAAAGGCTCCTTATAATCCAGGAATACGTGGCGGTAGAATTCCTTATACTCATCCTCCGTGCATTCCGAAGGCTGCTTCGTCCAGAGCGGATGAATATCGTTGACCGGAACCGGACGTTTGCGTATCTTCACCTGATTCTTTTCGGGAGAGGTCTCCACCTGCTCCGTATTTCCGTCCTCGTCCGTCTTCTCCTCAAACTTTGCATCCTCATGAATGTGTTCGATCACTTCATCGTCATCCCTGAGATCCGCTTCATCGATGGTCTCGGTTCCCGGATCCGCACCCTCCTTTTTCAGGAAGATCTCCACCGGCATGAAGGAACAGTATTTTTCCAGTGTTTCACGGACCTTATATTCATTTGCATATTCCAGGCTGTCCTCATTCAGATGCAGCGTGATCGTCGTTCC
>JABUSX010000259.1 GCA_021442545.1 Eubacterium sp.
GCGGTCTGGGACGGAGAGCTGTATCTGGAAAAGCTGATCCTTCGTCCGCGTCATATCGAATTTCAGATTCTGGCCGACCGTCATGGTCATGTAATTCATCTGGGGGATCGTGACTGCTCCGTACAGCGTCGGAATCAGAAAATGATCGAAGAAGCACCGGCCCGGAGCCTTACTCCCGCACTCCGGGAAGCGATGGGAAAGGCAGCCGTTCGTGCGGCGGAAGCCGTCGGTTATGAAGGTGCCGGCACGGTGGAATTTCTTCTGGACGGAGACGGACAGCATTTTTATTTTATGGAAATGAATACCCGGATCCAGGTCGAACATGGTGTGACGGAAATGATTACAGGCGTGGATCTGGTACGGCAGCAGCTGCGGATCGCTTCCGGACTTTCACTGGATATAAAACAGCGGGATGTACGGTTCACGGGACATGCGATTGAGTGCCGCATCAACGCGGAAGATCCCGAACAGGATTTTCGCCCCTGTCCCGGAACGGTCGATTTTCTTCATTTTCCGGGCGGCATGGGTGTACGGGTGGATACCTGCCTTTATAACGGCTGTACGATGTCTCCGTATTACGATTCCCTGGCAGCAAAGATCCTGGTTCATGCACCGACCCGGCTCGAAGCCATCCGCAGGATGAGGCGCAGCCTTGAAGAATTTGTGCTGGAAGGCTTTCCGACAAATGCGGAACTGAATTACCAGATCCTGCATCATCCTGTTTTTGTGCGGGGCGGCTGTACGACGTCCTTCCTGGATGACAGTCTGGCGGATTTGCTGGATTTCTACAGCCGCGTGGAACGCTCCGAAAACAGATGACACAATATCCGCAGAGAGAAACATCGTACTGTTCCGGACTTTGCGGTTTTCATCCCGAAAGGCAGAAAGCATAACATCTGCAAAGAGAATGATCCTGCTGTTCCGGATATTTCGGTTCCCATCCCGAAAGGCAGAAAACATAACGTCCGCAAGGAGTTTCTATGAACAATATTTTCGCAAAACGCAGGACGCGGATCCTTGCTATGAAAGAGATCCGGGAGCATTACATTCCGCGGGAAAAGCTTGTCACCTGCCCCAGGTGCGGTGCCGAGCATTTCAGAAGGGATGTGTCGAAAAATCTTGCCGTATGCCCCGACTGCCAGTATCACTGGCCCATGGGTGCCTACTTCCGCCTGAAGACCATTATGGATTCCGGGACGATCCGGGAGCTGAATCAGAATTATGTCTCAAAGGATCCTCTGGAATTTCCGGGTTACGCGGAGAAGCTGGATGAAGCGCAGAAGAGGACAGGACTGCGGGAGGCCGTGGTCACGGTCTCGGGTGCGATCAACGGCCACAGATGCGTAGTGGGGGTAATGGACAGCCGCTTTCTTATGGGCAGTATGAGTGCTGCACTCGGAGAAAAGATCGTGCTTGCCATTGATTATGCCAGGAGAAACCGGCTTCCGCTGATCCTTTTCTCGGCCAGCGGAGGAGCCAGGATGCAGGAAGGGATCTATTCACTGATGCAGATGGCGAAGACATCCGCTGCGCTGGCGAGGTTTGCGGAAAAAGGTCTGCTGTATATTTCTGTCATGACAGATCCGACAACGGGAGGGGTGACGGCAAGCTTTGCATCGCTGGGAGATATCATCCTCTCCGAACCCGGTGCATTGATCGGTTTTGCCGGTCCCCGTGTCATTCAGCAGACGATCGGGGAAACACTTCCGGAAGGGTTTCAGCGTGCGGAATTTCAGGAAAAGCACGGTTTTGTGGATGCCGTTGTCCATCGTTCCGAAATGAAGGAAACGCTTTCGAAGATCCTTCGTCTGCATGAGAAAGGAGACCTCAAATGAGTATGCTTTCGGCAGCAGAACGTCTCGCGGCCGCCCGGGATCCGCAGAGACCGAATATCACCGACTACATTGAAGGCCTGTTCACCGATTTTTTTGAACAGAAAGGTGACAGACTCTGCGGAGAGGATGGTGCCATACTGGGCGGGATCGCATTGTATCACGGCATGCCTGTTACCGTGATCGGAACCCGGAAGGGAAAATCGCTGGAAGAAAATCTTTCCTGCAATTTCGGAATGCCGAACCCGGAAGGATACCGCAAGGCGCTGCGTCTCATGCAGCAGGCGGAAAAGTTCCGGCGTCCGGTCATAACCTTTATCGATACCTTTGGCGCATATCCCGGTCTGGAGGCGGAAGAGAGGGGACAGGGCGAATCCATTGCCCGTAATCTTCTGGAAATGTCCCGGCTGACCGTGCCGGTTATTGCCGTCATTACCGGAGAAGGCAACAGCGGCGGAGCATTGGCACTGGCTGTTGCGGACAGAGTTCTGATGATGGAAAATGCCGTTTATGCGATCCTTTCACCGGAAGGCTTTGCCTCGATCCTCTGGAAAGATTCCGCCCGCAGCGACGAGGCGGCGGAAATGATGAAGATTACGGCAGAAGACCTGCTTCAGATGGGAATCATTGACGACATCATTCCCGAACCCGAAGGCGGTGCACACCAGTCTTTGATCAAGACGATCCTGCAGACGGATCAGGTTCTTTACCGTCACCTGAAGGATCTGATACGGCAGAAGGGAAAAGCACTGGCGGCTGCCCGGTATCAGAAATTCCGGAAAATGGGAACGGCTGCTTTTGACGAGGAAACAACATGAACGGAATAAAGATCAGGGGCATGGGGCATGCGGTCCCCTCCCATGCAGCATCAAATGTAGATATTGCGCAGGTTGTGGATACGAGTGACGAATGGATTCTGACACGTACCGGCATACGGGAACGGCGTTACTGTACGGAAGAAACAAGTGTGCAGCTTTGTGTGGAGGCCGCCGAAAAAGCCATAGCCGTCAGCGGGATTTCACCCGATGAAATCGGGGTCTGTATTGTTGCCACGCTGAGTCCGGACAGGATGATACCTGCGACGGCCTGCATGGTGCAGAAAGAGATCGGGCTGGAAGAGGACACCTTGTGCTATGACCTCTCGGCTGCCTGTTCGGGTTTTCTTTTTGCACTCCATACGACGGAATGCCTGCTGAATGCCTGTCCGAAAAAATACGGACTCGTGATCGGTGCGGAAGTACTGAGCCGTCTCCTTGACTGGACGGACAGAGGAACCTGCATTCTTTTCGGAGACGGAGCCGGTGCGGCCGTTGTGGAATGCGGCGAGGGATGGCCGTCGATCGGAGCCATATCGGGAAGCCGCGGAGATGTGGAGGCTCTGTATGTGGAGGGACCCGGTTCGGAAGAGCGCTCCTATATCCGTATGGATGGAAAAAAAGTGTTTCGTTTTGCGGTCGAAACGATTCCGAAATGTATGGATCAGGTTCTGGAAAAAACGGGACGGACATTGGATGAGATCGATTTTTTCGTGTTTCATCAGGCAAATGTACGCATTATCGATCATGCGGTCCGGAAATATCACATTCCGAAAGAAAAATATTATATGAACATTGACAGGTACGGCAATACCTCTGCGGCCAGTATTCCGCTGGTCCTCAGTGAGCTTCAGGAACAGGGAAAGGTACACAGCGGGAGCCGTGTCATGCTCATAGGTTTCGGAGGCGGCCTCACATGGGGAGGAGCTGTTATAGAATTCGCATAGAATCTGAATTTCGGCGAAATACGGCAGAACACGGAGAAATACGTAAGAGCAGACGGAATACGAAAGAGCCGGAAAACAGAGAAAGTACAGGAGTGGAATCGTGAAAAAATTAAACGAGATGCTGGGGACAGAATTTCCGATCATACAGGGAGGTATGGCCAATATTGCCACGGGCACCTTTGCGGCCGCCTGCTCCAACGCGGGAGCACTGGGCGTGATCGCGAGCGGAGGCATGCAGAATGCAGAGATGCTGCGCGAACATATCCGCATCTGCAGAAAACTGACAGACAAACCTTTTGGGGTGAATCTGATGCTGATGCATCCGGCAAAAGATGAGATGGCAGAAGTAATCCTTGAGGAGAAGGTTCCCGTTGTGACAACAGGAGCCGGGAATCCGGGAAAGTATGTGGAAAGCTGGAAGGAAGCCGGCATTATTGTAATTCCTGTTGTCGCGGCTTCGATCCTGGCAAAGCGTCTGGTCCGGTATGGGGTAGATGCTTTGATTGCAGAAGGAACGGAATCCGGCGGACATGTCGGTGAGATGACGACGATGGCACTGGTTCCCCAGATCGCGGATGCCGTGGATGTGCCTGTGATCGCAGCCGGCGGTATTGCCGACGGACGACAGCTGGCGGCGGCTTTTGCACTCGGAGCCTGCGGGGTACAGGTCGGAACCTGCCTGCTGACGAGCGTGGAATGTCCGATCCACGAAAATTACAAGCAGGCGCTGCTTTCCGCAAAAGACAGTGATACGACCGTGACCGGGCGCAGCATCGGCGGACCCGTCCGCGTTCTGAAAAATAAGATGGTGAGGGAATATCTTTCCCTCGAACGCCGCGGGGCAACCCTGGAAGAACTGGAAAAAGTAACGCTGGGCGCCATGAGACGCGCCGTCTTTGACGGGGATATGGAACGCGGCAGCGTCATGACCGGGCAGGTGGCCGGCATGCTCACCGAGATCCGCCCGGTGCGGCAGATCCTTGAAGAAATGGTTTTCCAGAGCAGGAAGGTTATGAAAGAAACCGCAGAAAACTGGTCATAAGCGGTGCAGATTCCCGGCTGACAGATGCCGGAATCCCGACGGGAAACCGTACGAGGGAAACAGACAGAAATATTTGTGAAAAATGTGTGGGAATTCATGTGCAGATGAGTACGCGGAACCACAGATCGGAACGGTAACGAATGAAGCAAGTCAGAAGCAGCAGAAAGGGGACAGCAGAATGAAACTTGGTTTTCTGTATGCGGGACAGGGAAGCCAGCATCCCGGAATGGGTGCGGATCTGTATGAGGCTTACCCGGCCTTCCGCAGCGTGATCGATGGCGCGGATGTGGATTTTGATTTAAAAACGATATCTTTCAGCGACCCCGGCGGAGTTCTGAATCAGACACGTTATACACAGCCCTGTATGGTTGCCTTTGCCGCCGGCCTGACAGCTGTTCTGAAAGAAAAAGGGATCCTTCCCGCCGCTGCGGCAGGTCTTTCTCTGGGTGAATATTCGGCACTGCACGCCGCCGGAGTTTTTGACGCACAGACGGCGATCCGCACGGTGGCTTTTCGCGGGAAAGCCATGGAAAAAGCAGCCGACGGACGCCCTTCGGCTATGAAAGCCGTGCTGGGGCTGGGACGGGAGGCACTGCAGGAAGCCTGTGAAGAAGCTTCATCTGAGGGCTGTGTGGTCATTGCAAATTACAACTGTCCCGGACAGCTCGTGATCGGCGGAGAAAAGGACGCGGTCGAAAAAGCAGCTGTGCTTGCAAAGGAAAAAGGGGCAAAACGCTGCCTTCCGCTCCGGGTCAGCGGTCCCTTCCATACACCTCTGATGGCACCGGCCGGTGAAGCACTGGAAACGTATTTTCGGAATATGGATTTTGCACCCATGCAGATTCCGGTGATCTTCAACTGCATCGGATCGGAAAAGCAGGAAGAAGACAGTATCGCCTCACTGCTTGTCCGGCAGGTTCAGAGCAGTGTGTACATGGAAGATTCCATCCGGTATATGGCCGGAATGGGTATGGATGCACTTGTCGAGATCGGCCCGGGAAAAGCACTGAGCGGTTTTGCAAAGAAGATCGTGCCGGAAATGCCGGTCTATGCCGTTGAAACAAAAGAGGATGTGGAAGCACTCTGCGCGAAGCTGAAGGAGAACGCATGATGGATTTTCAGGGAAAAACCGCTGTAGTGACGGGCGGAAGCAGAGGAATCGGAAGAGCTGTCTGCACGGAACTGGCAAAGGGCGGCGCCAATATCGTTTTATGTTATGCCGGCAATGCGGCTGCCGCAGAAGAAACGGCAGAAGCCTGCCGGGCTTACGGAGTACAGGTCATGCCGGTACAGTGCGATGTGGCAGATGAGGCACAGGTCAAAGAGATGATGACCCGCGCCGTAAAGGAGTTCGGCGGTATTCACATTCTGGTAAACAATGCGGGCATCACGCGCGACAACCTGCTGATGATCATGAAAGAAGAGGATTTTGATGCGGTTGTCCGGACGAATTTAAAAGGAACCTTTGTCTGCATGAAAGCAGTGAGCCGTCAGATGATAAAGCAGCGTTTCGGACGGATCGTGAATATCAGCAGTGTCGTGGGGATCCGCGGAAATGCAGGCCAGGTGAATTATGCAGCCACCAAGGCGGGTGTGATCGGCATGACAAAATCTGCAGCCAGGGAACTGGCAGGCCGCGGGATCACCGTGAATGCCGTGGCTCCCGGTTTTATCGAAACGGATATGACAAAGGCTATGCCGGAGGCTGCAAAAGAAGCAGCGGTTTCATCCGTTCCGCTCGGCAGAATCGGAACACCCGAAGATATCGCCGGGGCCGTTGCTTTTCTTGCGGATGAAAACAGCGGCTATATAACCGGACAGGTACTCTCTGTCGACGGCGGTATGGGAATGTGATTTCAGAATCGGTCCGCAGACAGATTACGGACATGAGGCAGTGATCTGCAGACAGCGGCATAAGACAGCAGCATGAAACAGCGGCATAAGAATTAAATTTATACCTTGCAGTATTCAGAAAAAGGCAGGAGGAACGAAATGAGTCGACGCAGAGTTGTGATTACCGGTATGGGAGCCATCACCCCGGTAGGATTGAATGCGATGGAAAGCTGGCAGTCTGTAAAAAACGGTGCATGCGGCATTGCGCCGATCACACATTACGATACTTCTGCCCAGAAGGTAAAACTGGCGGCAGAAGTCAAAGGATTTAAGCCTGAAGAGAGTCTCGGAAAGATGGAATCCAAGCGCATGGGGCGTTTTACCCAGTTTGCCGTAACGGCAGCAAGAGAAGCCCTGGCAGCTGCAAAGTTTGATATCGAAAAAGCAGATCCGGACCGCTGCGGCGTGATCATCTCAAGCGGGATCGGTGCCCTGCAGATCACGGAAGCAGAACATGTCCGTGCCATGAACAAAGGCTATGACAGGGTCTCGCCGTTCTATATTCCGATGACGATTTCCAATATGGCTGCCGGCCAGGTCGCCATTGACAGCGGTTTTCAGGGCATGTGCTCCTGTCCGGTTACGGCCTGTGCAGGAGGAACGAATGCGGTGGGAGATGCCTTCCGTTATATTCGTGACGGCTATGCCGAGGTCATGCTCTGCGGGGGCACGGAAGGATGCATAACGCCTCTGGCGATCGGCGGCTTTACCTCCATGAAAGCATTGACTACGGCAGAAGATCCGAACCGGGCTTCGATCCCCTTTGACAAGGAACGCAGCGGCTTCGTTATGGGAGAAGGCTCCGGAATTCTTCTTCTGGAAGAACTGGAACATGCACAGAAACGCGGTGCGGCGGTCTATGCGGAAATAACCGGCTACGGGGCGACCTGCGATGCCTATCACATGACGGCTCCCCGCCCGGACTGCAGCGGCGGTGCGAAGGCCATGGCCATGGCGCTGGCAGACGGCGGCGCAAAGCCGGAAGACGTGGAATATATCAATGCTCATGGCACGTCCACACTTCTGAATGATGCCGGAGAAACGACGGCCGTAAAGACGGTGTTCGGTGAACATGCTTATAAGCTGGCCATGAGTTCCACAAAGTCCATGACAGGTCATCTTCTCGGCGCAGCCGGTGCCGTCGAAGCCATCTTTACGGCACTTGCTCTGTATGACGGTTTTATTCCGGCCACGATCAACTATCAGGTTCCGGATGAAAAATGTGATCTGGATATCGTTCCCAATGAAGGCCGCAGTGCAGATCTTCGTTATGCATTATCGAATTCACTCGGCTTCGGCGGGCATAACGGCTGCCTGCTTCTGAAAAAATGGGAGGAACAGTAATATGGAACTGAATTCCAATCAGATCGCGGAGCTGCTGCCGCATCGCTATCCTTTTGCGCTGGTAGACCGCATTACGGATTATGAACCCGGAAAATAGGCAAAAGGAAGAAAATGCGTCAGCGTCGGAGAACCGGTCTTCTGCGGACACTTTCCGCAGCAGCATGTGCTCCCGGGGGTTCTGATCATAGAAGCGCTGGCGCAGGTCGGCGCGGTGGCGATTCTTTCCATGGAAGAGAACAAGGGCAAGATCGTGCTTTTCGGCGGAATCAAAAATGCACGTTTCAAAAGGCAGGTCATTCCCGGAGACGTACTGGAAATGGAATGCGTACTGACAAAAATGCGCGGCTCCGTCGGAATCGGAACCTGCAGAGCCGAGGTAAACGGCGAAACAGCCTGTACGGCCGAACTGATTTTTGCCGTTGCACAGAAGTAAATGATTCATATGCTGAAGCAGTATTGAAACATGTATGGCAGAATAAACAGTGAAGCAGTCCGGACTGCGGAGCTGTTTTTTGCCATTGCACAGAAATAAATGGGTTCGTTTTCCGGAAGCTGTGCTATGATAGAACACAGTATTAGAGGGATCCGTGGCATTGAAGGTGTGAGACAGAAAAAATGGAAAAGAATAATGATACGCTGAAAAACGCTTTTTCCCGCGTCTATTCCAAATTTAAACTGCATTTTTATCAGGAGATCTTCGCCCGGTTTCAGGCCCGGGAAGCCAGTCTGACGACGGTGGAAACGTTCTGCATGGAGAGTATTCAGGCATTGGGTCATCCCACGATCAATGAGTTTGCGACCTTTATGCGCATTTCTTCTCCGAATGCCGCTTATAAAGTAAACAGTCTGGTGAAGAAAGGCTATGTCCGCAGGGAACAGTCCCCGACCGACCGGCGGGAATATCACCTGGAAGTAACCGAAAAGTATATGGAATACTATAATATTTCCAGGGCATACGTATCGACGGTCATGGATCGTATTTCGGACCGGTTTTCTCCGGAAGATGCCAGCAAGTTCGAGGAGATCCTGAAAGTCATCAGCGAGGAACTGATGCCGGAAGTGGAACTGCCGGGTAACGGTGCGGAAGAGTGATAAGAAT
>JABUSX010000429.1 GCA_021442545.1 Eubacterium sp.
TCCTGTTCAGGAGCCGGTTGATTACCGACCCGGATTTTTTCTTTGCTTTTCCGTCTTTCCGGGAATTTTCACCGTCTCTGTCCGGGTTTTTAAGCAGTCCCGTCAGCCTCGTGGATTCCACATTTTTTCTCGCTCCTGTTTCGGAAACGGTCGGGATTACTTTATCGGCATTTTTTCTGTCAGCCGGATTGACCTTTTCAGTCTCTTCCGGTTTTCCGTCCGGGTTCTTCGTTCCTGCCGCACCATCCGCTTCCGCTTCGGTGCTTTCTCCGGCTCCGTTTTCTGTTCCGGCAGCAGTACCTTCTTCCGCTCCTACGTTTTCTGCCGCTTCAACGCTTCCTTCAGCTCCGCTTTCTGTTCCGGCAGCACTGCCAGATTCTGTTCCGCCGTTTTCATCAGCACCCGGCAGATTCTCTGAAGCAGGCTGTTCGGGCGCGGATAATACTTCCGGCGAAGGCGCCGGTTTCTGCTCTTCGGCAGATCCGGATTCCGAAAATACGTCTCTTCTTGTCCGGGCAGGCGCATCCTTGTCGATCCGGATCTCACTGAAATAATCGTAGAGCACGTTCTGGCTCGAGGTTCCGGGTATGATCTCTTCGCGGTAATAGGTTCCGTCCGCCTTCATGACCCGTGCTTTTTCCCTGTCATCGGCAAAAGCATCCATGATCCTGCGGATCTGATCCTTTGTTTCCTCTGTCACAACTTCGATAAAAGCTTCCACACGCCGGTCGGTATTGCGGTTCAGCAGGTCACCGGACCCGATGAAGATCCGTTCGTCTTCACCCCGTCCGAACAGCAGAACCCTGCTGTGTTCCAGCCATCTCCCGACAACACTCTTTATCGTAATTTGATCCGTCTTTCCAGGAATGCCGGGGCGCAGACAGCAGATTCCTCTTATATAAAGCTCTATCTTCACACCTGCCTGTGAACATGCAATCAGTTTTTCCATGACTTCAATATCATTCATGGAGTTGATCTTAAGCCGCACCAGCCCTTCCTCACCCTTTTCCATTTCTCTGTCCAGGAGGGCAAGCAGATTGCTTTTAAAACTGTTCGGTGCGATCCAGAGGCTTTTGGCAGGAGGCGGTGCTACACCGTCAGAAAGAGCCCGGAAGACCATTTCCGCATCTTCCCCGCAAGCCTCATCGGATGTGATCAGAGAAAGATCCGTATACTGCTCACTGGTCACTTCGTTGTAATTTCCTGTTCCGACCTGCGTGATATGCGAGATGTTTCCTCCGGAAACTTTTGTGATCACGCAGAGCTTGCTGTGAACCTTCTGATCCGGCAGTCCGTAAATAATACGGCATCCGGCTTCTTCCAGCATTTCCGAATAGTCGATGTTATTCTGTTCGTCAAAACGGGCCCGCAGTTCCAGAAGACAGAGCACATCTTTCCCCCTGTCTGCCGCATAGGCCAGAGCCGCTGCAAGTTTGCTGCTGGGTGAAAGACGATACAACGTGATCTTGATCGAAATGACTTCCGGATCGTCTGCAGCTTCATAGAGCATATCGATAAACGGCATCATGCTCTGGAACGGAAAGCTCAGCAGCAGATCATGCCGGCTGATATAATCAAAATACTCTCCTTTTCTGAGTCCGATATCCCGTACGGGTTTTCTGGATTCATATTTAAACCCAGGCTGAGCCGGAATGCTGGATGTAAATGAAAAAGTCGACGGCAGAGATCTCTGGAAAGTGCTGCTTTCCGTTACACCGATGCTCTTCATGAAAAACGCCTTCGTCTGTTCCGTCAGTCTTCCTTTTATCTGAAGCTGAACCGGCGTTTCCCGGTTTCTGCGCCGAAGCATATCCGACATGTTTCCGCGCGCATCCTCACGCTCATCGGTCTGATTGCGGAGCAGCACATCCGCGTTCCGGATAACCTTCAGAATCGCACTTTCCCGGACTTCCTCCTTCTTCAGAAGAAGCGGAAGAAAATGCCGGACCAGTTCCGCTGTCAGTACAACCTTGACTCGTCCGTTCAGTTCAAATGCACTGTACGCCGGAAGACGGTGAAGCGGAACAACCGCGTACGTATTCCCGTCTGTTCCGATCGATGCCGCCACAAAATTCTCACCTCCCCAGAGGAAGGGGAAGGACTTGTTTCCGGAGATGAAACGCGGAAACAGATCTCTCCTCATATCTCCGAAAATCTTTTTGCACATCAGTTCATCGACCTTCTGTGTTTTCTTGAAGTTGATGATATCAACCCCATGAAAACGCAGCTCTTCTTTCAGAACCTTCCAGAGGCTTTCCTGAAGCGTCTGCTGTTCTCTGACTGTCTCCAGAATGGACGCCAGCACGGTACGGGGTGTCCAGCCGGAAACCGGATCCAGTCTGTCCGGAATCATTTTGATGCGGTGCATCAGAATTCCGACCCGTACACGGAAAAACTCATCCATATTAGACTGGTAAATCCCCATGAATTTCAGTCTTTCCAGCAGAGGCACATTGTGATCCGCCGCCTCCTGAAGCACTCTTTTGTTGAACTCCAGCCAGCTGATTTCCCGGTTGATAAAGCATTGATAGCGTTCATCCGCCGGGATCTGTTTCCAGTCTGCCGAGGGATCCGGAGCCGGCTGAACCTGCGGCACGGTTGCTGACTTTTTCCTTTTTTCTACGGAACCGGCCGACTTCTTTCTGATCTCTTTTTCCTTTCGTACGGGATCCGATCCCTTGTTCTTTTCTGTCCTGTTCTTCGGAGCGGGTTGAGCACTCTTCTTTTTTTCGGATTTACTGTTCACGACAGAAACACTTCCCCTCTTTTTTCCGGACCCGTCTTTCTCTTCCGAAATACCCTGCTTTTTCTTTTCAGATTTGTCCTTCACTTCGGAAATATCACCTTTGTTTTTCCCGGATTTTTCCTTCACTCCGGAAATACCGCCATTGTTTTTTTCAGCTTTACCCTTCACTTCAGAAACGTCTCCCTTGTTTTTCATACTTACTCTTCACTTCAGAAACATTGTTTATGTTCTTTTTCTTTACCGGATCGCTCTTCCGAGCCCGCGCCCAAGCTGTTCTTCCGAAGCCTTTTCCAGCGCGGCTACGATGATTCGCAGAGCCTTGATCCTGGCATAGCGTTTATCATTGGATTCAATGATATACCAGGGTGCATTCTCCGTACTGGTCTTCGCAAGCATCTCATCGACGGCTTCCTCATAGAGGGGCCATTTTTCACGGTTTCTCCAGTCTTCATCCGTGATCTTCCACTGCTTTTCCGGTGTGTTCTGCCGTGCCGTAAAGCGTTCCAGCTGGGTCTCCTGATCAATATGGATCCAGAATTTGAGCACAACCGCACCCCAGTCTGTCAGCTGGCGTTCAAATTCATTGATCTCATTATAGGCACGCTTCCAGTCCTTTTCCGAGCAGAAGCCTTCAATGCGTTCGACCATAACACGTCCGTACCAGGTACGGTCAAAGACGCAGATATGCCCGTTTTTCGGAAGGCGGGTCCAGAAACGCCAGAGATACTGGCGGTTCAGTTCCGGCGGAATCGGTGACGCGATCGGATGCACGTCACAGCCGCGCGGGTCCAGTGCATTGGTCACCCGGCGGATATTTCCTCCCTTTCCGGCCGCATCCCAGCCCTCATAACAGAGCACAACGGGAATTTTCTTACGATACATGACATTATGCAGCAGATCCAGACGTTTCTGAAGCTCCTTCAGTTCGTCCTTGTACTCATCGTCATCAATGGCCGGGGAAAGATCCACCTCGGCAAGCTTCGGCATGTTAAGAAGAGGGAATTTCTCCTTGAACGGCTCCCCGCAGTATCTTCCCTTCTCCAGTGCCTCATCGATCGTTTCCACAATCCGTTTCAGAGAGTCTCTTACGATCATGCGGTGCTTCTCGCCGTTCAGAACATGCCATCTGACAATCTTATCCGTTTTCTCCATAAAATCATCATATGCATTCAGGAACCGGTCATATTCTTTGTGCTGCCAGATATCCTCGTCCGTGACACGCCATTCGGTCTCTGCATATTCACGAAGTTCTGCAAATCTCTCGAACTGAGTCTGCTCATCAATGTGCACAAAGAGTTTGATAATCACATAACCGCCGTCACGCAGCTGACGTTCAAACTCGTTTACGCTGCGCACCCTTTCCGCATACTGCCTGTCCGTGATCTCATGCCGGACATATTTCCGGACAACATTGTCCATCCATCCGGAATCCATAAAAAGCATCTTTCCGTTTTCGGGAATGGCCTTCGCATAAGGATATAAAAACGGATATCTGGATTCTTTTTCAGATGTGACCGCCGGCGATACAACATTGTAAAAACGCGGATCGATCTCGCTGATCAGCTCTGTAAGCAGATGGCCCTTTCCTGCAGCCGACCAACCCTCTACCAGAACAATGACAGGGAGCCCGGCCTCCATAAGCTTCTGCTGCTGAAGCAGAAAATGAGCCTGCAGTCCCTTGATCTCCGCTTTCAGTTTCTCTTTTTTTTCAGCTTTCGGTTTTTCATAATCCTTTAACATAACGTATTTCCTCCACTACGTTCTCCCGGATCATACTCTCTGTGCAGCAGACAGATTTCTGCAGTTTCTTTATCCGATCATACTCCGTATACAGCGAGAGTGATTTCTGCAGACCATTTATCAAGGAAACAACCTGTTCTGTTATTCCCAGGTCATGCTTTCCCTTCATATAGTTTATCACAAATGTATTGGGACAGAAAAAAATTTTTGTACCTCTGCCCGATTCTTCGAACGGTTGTCATTCCATTTTCTGTATCGTATAATCTAAACGTTCTGAAAAAGAGAAGACGCAAAAGCCCCCGCTTCCGCATTCTGCCGTCCGACGGCCGGACAGACTGCCGGAGGAAGGCTTTCTTTTGGTATAAATTGCTGCACAACATCCAGATATAACCTGAAACCGGAGTATACCCTATGTCAGAAAAACAATATGCACTTGGTATCGATATCGGATCCACGACCGTAAAAATAGCCATTCTGGACAAAAAGAACCAGCTCGTTTTTTCCGATTATAAACGTCATTTTGCACGTATTCAGGAAACACTTGCCGATCTGCTGGCAGAGGCGGAGGAACTTCTTGGTGAATGCACACTTCTTCCCATGATCACGGGAAGCGGCGGTCTGACACTTGCCTCAAACCTCGGAGTTCCGTTTACACAGGAGGTCATTGCCGTCTCCCGCGCAATCAGGGAAAGCGTGCCGCAGACGGATGTGGCGATCGAACTCGGCGGGGAAGATGCCAAAATCATCTATTTCGAAAACGGAAACATTGAACAGCGTATGAACGGCGTCTGCGCCGGCGGTACGGGTTCCTTCATCGACCAGATGGCTTCCCTCCTTCAGACGGATGCCTCCGGACTGAACGAATATGCGAAAACCTACCAGGCGATCTATCCCATTGCTGCCCGCTGCGGTGTTTTTGCAAAAACGGATATCCAGCCTCTGATCAATGAAGGGGCAACTAAGGAAGATCTGGCAGTTTCGATCTTTCAGGCAGTTGTAAACCAGACCATATCCGGCCTTGCCTGCGGAAAACCCATCCGCGGACACGTCGTCTTTCTCGGAGGTCCTCTCCACTTTCTTTCGGAGCTGCGCGCCTGCTTTATCCGGACACTGAATCTGGATGACGAACACGCACTGGTTCCGGAAAATTCACACCTTTTTGCAGCCGTCGGTTCTGCATTGACGGCAGGCAGCGATACCCGCGTCTCCTTAAGAGATCTGAAGGATCGTCTGCGCAAAGGTGTCAGAATGGAAATGGAAGTGGCCCGTATGGATCCCCTTTTTGCCGCAAAGGAAGACTACGATGCCTTCCTGGAAAGACAGAAAAAGAACAACGTACGGACTTCCGACCTTTCTTCTTACAGCGGGAACTGCTATCTCGGCATTGACGCCGGGTCCACAACAACCAAGACCGCTCTGGTCGGGGAAGACGGATCTCTGCTCTATTCCTTCTATGCCAATAATGAGGGGGATCCCCTGGCAACTTCGATCCGTGCGATCCGGGACATGTACGCCCAGATGCCGGAGGGCGCCCGCATTGCCCGCGCCTGCTCCACCGGCTATGGCGAAGAGCTGATCAAGGCGGCTCTGCTGCTGGATGACGGTGAAGTGGAAACAATCGCCCATTATACCGCCGCTGCCTTCTTCGATCCCGAAGTGGACTGCATTCTCGACATCGGCGGTCAGGATATGAAATGCATCAAGATCCGCAACAAAGCCGTGGAAAGCGTTCAGCTGAACGAAGCCTGTTCCTCGGGCTGCGGTTCCTTTATTGAAAACTTTGCACAGTCTCTGAGCTATTCCGTTCAGGATTTCGCGAAGGAAGCTCTCTTTGCCGAACATCCTATCGATCTCGGAACGCGGTGCACGGTTTTCATGAATTCCAAAGTCAAACAGGCGCAGAAGGAAGGAGCGACCGTGGCGGATATCTCGGCCGGACTCGCTTATTCCGTGATCAAGAACGCGCTCTACAAGGTCATCAAGGTCTCCGATGCGTCCGAGCTTGGCCGGCACATCGTCGTGCAGGGCGGTACTTTCTATAATGATGCGGTTCTCCGCAGCTTTGAACGTATTGCCGGATGCGAGGCGATCCGCCCGGATATTGCCGGCATCATGGGCGCCTTCGGTGCGGCTCTGATCGCACGCGACCGTTATGAAGAACAGCCTTCGACAATGCTTTCGATCAAAGAGATCGAAGCACTCGAATATTCCACAAAGCTTTCCTACTGCCAGGGATGCACGAACCGCTGCCGCCTGACGATCAACCTCTTCTCAGGCGGGCGCCGGTATATCAGCGGCAACCGCTGTGAGCGCGGTCTCGGCAAAGAACGGAATGCCGAAAATATCCCGAACCTTGTGGACTACAAGTACAAACGCCTCTTCCACTATGTTCCGCTCACGGAAGAAGAAGCCCCGCGCGGACGCATCGGGATACCGCGTGTTCTGAACACCTATGAAAACTATCCGCTCTGGTTCACCTTCCTGACGAAGCTCGGCTATTCCGTCGTTCTTTCGCCGATCTCCACGCGGAAGATCTATGAACTCGGCATCGAATCGATACCAAGTGATACGGCCTGCTATCCGGCCAAGATCGCACACGGCCATATAGAATGGCTTCTGAAGAAGGGGGTCAAGACGATCTTCTACCCCTGCATTCCCTATGAACGGAACGAGTTTGCGGGAGCAGTCAATCATTACAACTGCCCGATCGTGACCTCCTACGCGGAAAACATCAAAAACAACGTGGATAACCTGCGTGATCCCTCCGTGACCTTCATGAATCCTTTCCTCGCACTGTCGAACGAAAAGATTCTCGCCGATGAACTGGTCAAGGTCTTCAGCTGGATTCCTGAAGAAGATGTCCGTGAGGCCTGTCACGAAGGCTGGGAGGAAATGGCAAATGTCCGTGCCGACGTCGCACAGCAGGGCGAAGAAACCTTGCGCTGGATGGAGGAAAACGGACGCCGCGGCATTGTCCTTGCCGGACGGCCCTACCACATAGACCCCGAGATCCATCACGGCATACCGGAAATGATCAATTCCTACGGTGTGGCCGTGCTGACGGAAGACTCCGTTTCGCATCTTGCGGAAATCGAACGGCCGATCCGTGTGAACGATCAGTGGATGTATCACAGCCGTCTCTACGCGTCCGCCCACTTCGTCAAGACCCGGAAGGATCTGGATCTGATCCAGCTGAATTCTTTCGGCTGCGGCCTCGATGCCGTCACGACCGACCAGGTATACGAGATCCTGAATGACTGCGGCAACATCTATACGGTCCTGAAGATCGACGAAGTGAACAACCTCGGAGCGGCCCGCATCCGTGTCCGCTCACTTCTGGCGGCTCTGCGCGCCCGTGAAAAACAGCCGGGTCCCGAAGTGAAACCCGTCAAAAAAAGCCGGGTGCTTTTCACAAAGGAAATGAGGGAAGCGGGCTATACGATCCTCTGCCCGCAGATGTCTCCGATCCATTTTTCACTGATCACATCGGCCTTCAATTCCTCCGGCTACAATTTTGAGCTGCTCGGAAACGACAACAAGCAGGCCGTCGACGTCGGTCTGAAATATGTAAACAACGATGCCTGCTATCCTTCTCTTCTCGTGGTCGGCCAGATCATGGAGGCATTGGAATCCGGAAAATACGATCCGAACAGAACCGCCGTGATCATGACACAGACGGGCGGAGGCTGCAGGGCATCCAACTATATTGCCTTTATTCGCCGTGCACTGAAAAAAGCCGGTCTGGAGCAGGTGCCCGTTATCTCCCTGAACCTTGTCGGTCTGGAAAAGAATCCCGGCTTCACATTGACACCCGACCTTGGCGTACGTGCCACGTTTTCGGCCATGCTCGGAGATGTCATGATGAAGTGTCTCTACCGCATGCGGCCTTATGAAAAGGTTCCGGGTTCGGCAAATGCCCTTCACAGAAAATGGGAAAAAATCTGCATCAGCTATCTGCAGGGAAGAAGCCTTTCCCTGTGGAAGTTCTGCAACCTCTGCCGCGCCATCATCCGCGATTTTGACCGGCTTCCGATCCTGGATATTCAGAAGCCCCGCGTCGGCATTGTCGGTGAGATCCTTGTCAAATACGCACCTGCCGCCAACAACCATCTGGTCGATCTGCTGGAGGCAGAAGGCGCCGAAGCCATCGTCCCGGATTTTGTCGACTTCTTCATGTACAGCTTTTACAATATCAATTTCCGCTATGACCATCTGGGCGGTTCGGCAAAAACGAAGTTCCTCTGCAACGCGGCCATCAAAGCCGTCAACATTCTCCGCCATGCCGCGGATGATGAGTTCCGCAAGAGCAGACACTTCTGGCCGTCCGCACGCATCGACAAGCTGGCGGAATACGCAGATCCCATCGTATCCGTAGGCAATCAGACCGGTGAAGGATGGTTCCTGACCGGTGAAATGATGGAACTGATCCA